>JAPLKI010000025.1:300000-522448 GCA_026388155.1 Elusimicrobiota bacterium | reverse complement strand
GCGCGGCATTGAAAAAGACCAGGTGGAGCGCGGGCAGGTGATAGCCGCTCCCAAGACCTGCACGCCTCACAAGAAATTCAAGGGCGAGGCCTACATTCTGACGAAGGATGAAGGCGGGCGGCATACGCCGTTCTTCAAGGGTTATAAGCCGCAGTTCTATTTCCGGACGACGGACGTTACGGGCTCGGTGCAGCTGAAAGACGGGGCGGAGATGATAATGCCCGGCGATCACACGGAGATCACGGTCGAGCTTATAACGCCGATAGCCATGGAAAAAGGTTTGCGCTACGCCATCCGCGAGGGCGGCCACACTGTGGGCGCGGGCGTGGTCACTGAGATTATTGAATAAGGGAGATTAGGGCAGGGGCTAGCGTATAGCGGCGAGGGTAGAGGATAAACAAAGAACTCATTTCCTAACCCCTATACGCTCTCCCCTAACCCCTGCTGTAACTTATGGCTGAAAGAATTACATTTATACTCGCCTGCTCGGTTTGCAAGAACAAAAACTATCACTTTGCCCGCGGTAAAAAACAGGAATATAAAGTGGAAGTAAAAAAGTTCTGCAGAGCCTGCGGCAAACAGACAGTTCACAAGGAAACGAAGTCGTAGGTGAGGAACAGAGGATAGAGGCTGGCGTATAGGGGTTTAGGGAAGGTATTCCTTAACCTCTACCCTAACCGCTCTCCCCTATACCCTGCCGTAATTTGCTGGGAGCGTCGGTTAACGGTAAACCAGCGGTCTCCAAAACCGCAACTGAGGGTTCGATTCCTTCCGCTCCCGGTGCAGATTTAGGAGACACTGGCCTGTCGCGGGCCTCTGGCGCAGTCCGCGACCGAGACACTGGCCGACGTAACATTTAGGTGATTTATGAATAAAATAAAAAGTTTCCTGAAAGAGGTTTACGAGGAACTTACTAAAGTTACCTGGCTTGCCAGGAAAGACGTTGTGCGTTCCACGGTGGCTGTGAGCTTTGTTGTACTTCTCGTGGCCATTTATGTCAGCCTTGTCGATATGGGGTTGAATGTTTTTGTAAAAAGTATAATCGGAGGTCGCTAAATGGCAAAAGCGTGGTATGTCATCCACACGCGCACGGGGTTTGAAGAGCGCGTTCAGAAAATGCTCCAGCAGAAAATTGATAATAACGAGCTGACCGGCAAACTTTTCCAGGTGCTCATTCCCACCGAAGAAGTAATGCAGGTAAAGAACACCAGAAAAGAAGTGCGTAAAAGGAAGTTTTTCCCCGGCTATGTACTGGTGGATCTGGAATTGGACAACAATAGCTATTGGGCTATACGCGGCGTACAGGGCGTGAGCGGTTTCCTGGGTGACCCCAAGCCGGTGCCCATGGAGGAATCCGAGGTGCAGCAGATATTGGAACTTGTCAATTCCACCAGTAAAGAGAAACCCAAGCCCGCGGTGCAGTTTGAGAAGGGTGAAAATGTGCGCATTATTGAAGGCCCTTTCAAGCACTTCATGGGAGTGGTTGAGGAAGTTTACGATCAAAAAGCGAAGCTGAAAGTTACGGTTACCGTTTTTGACCGCCCAACCCCGGTGGAATTGGATTTCCTTCAGGTGGAAAAGGGCTAGGAGAAGTGGTCAGTGGATAGTAGATAGTGTAGAGTAAAGGAGTTCCCTTAATACTCTGATACTCTCTACACTATCCACTATCTTGCTCTACACTTACAATTGGAGAACATTTATATGGCTAAAGTAAAAAAGATAAAGACGATGATTAAGCTTCAGATTCCGGCGGGCGCGGCCAATCCCGCTCCGCCTGTGGGCCCCGCTCTGGGCCAGCACGGAGTCAACATAATGGATTTCTGCAAGCAGTTTAACGAGAAAACCAGGAAGCTTGAGCAGGGTGTCCCGATACCCGTGGTGATCACGGTATTTGAAGACAGGACTTTTACCTTCATCACCAAAATGCCGCCGATGTCCGCGCTGGTGAAAAAAGCGGCCGGTCTTGCCAAAGGGTCGGGAGAAGCGAACAAAACCAAGGTGGGCAAGCTGACTCTGAAGCAGGTTGAGGAAATTGCCAACCTGAAACTGCCCGACCTGAATACCAAAGATGTGAAGCAGGCCATGAAAATGGTGAAGGGCACCGCCCGCAGCATGGGCGTGGACGTGGAGTAGGGGATAGAGGCTAGCGGCGAGGGGTTAGCGAAGGAGTTCCTTCCTTATATTCCCTAAACCGCTATTCGCTATACGCTGTCGTTGAACGAGGGAGCGGGTAACCCGCGCTAAAACCTCAAAGGACAATAAAATGGGAAAGAGACTGGCGGCTGTAAAGAAAGGACTTGAACTTGCAAAAAAGTACAAGGTGGAAGAGGCCGTGGCGATAGTTAAAAAGAACGCCAACGCCAAATTTGACGAAACGGTGGAACTGCACATAAAGCTGGGTATAGATGTGAAACAGTCCGACCAGCAGGTGCGCGGAGTCATAAGCCTGCCGCACGGCACCGGCAAAACCAAACGCGTGGCTGTGATCGCCAAGGGCGAGAAGACCAAAGAAGCCCAGGACGCGGGCGCGGACATCGTTGGAGGCGCGGAACTGATAGAGAAAATTTTCAAGGGATTCATGGACTTTGACGTGCTGGTGGTGACTCCCGACATGATGAAAGACGCGGCGAAGCTCGGTAAAACGCTTGGCCCCCGCGGACTTATGCCCAACCCCAAAAGCGGAACCGTGACTTTTGATATCGCCAGGACGGTAAAAGAATTAAAGGCCGGACGCATTGAGTTTAAGGCGGACCCCCAGGGCATAGTGCACGCGCCCGCGGGCAAGGCGTCGTTCCCTGAAGGCAGCCTTGCGGAAAATGTACATGCCATAATAGACGCCGTGCTTAAAAGCAAGCCGTCTTCTTCAAAGGGCGTTTATATGCAGTCCGTTTTCGTGGCTTCCACCATGGGCCCGGGTGTGTCCGTTCTGGTTGAAAAAGCGGTTTAAATAGCAGTTTTATAATGACTACTCAAGTAGCCGGAAGCAGGAATCCAGGAGTCAGGGATCAGAAGTCGCAATTCTGAATTCTGGCTCCTGACTTCTGTCTGCCGGAGCAGCAACGTTTTATAAAGGGGAAAAATAATGCGCAAACTGACTGTTTTTGCCGCCTTGGCGGCTTCGTTCGTTGTCTCCGCTCCCGTCGCTTTTGCCGGCGAGGCCGATCTTATTATTCCGGACCTTTCCAGCGTTTCTTTTCTTGGAATTCCGGGCCGCAGCCTTTTGATGCTGGGCCTAGTAATATGCGTGCTTGGAATGGCTTTTGGCCTTTGGCAGTCGATGCAGATAGGCAAACTGCCGGTGCATAAGTCCATGCGCGATATTTCAGAACTGATCTATGAAACCTGCAAGACCTATCTTTTTACCCAGGGCAAGTTCATAGCTCTGCTCTGGGCTTTTATTGCCGCCATCATGGTGGTTTATTTCGGTTTTCTGCTGCATTTTGACACGGTAAAAGTTTTAATTATAGTGCTTTTCAGCATTATAGGTATTTTAGGCAGTTATTCCGTGGCCTGGTTCGGCATACGCATAAATACCTATGCCAATTCCCGCACAGCTTTCGCGGGCTTAAAAGGCCTGCCATACCCCACCATGGCCATACCTCTTAAAGCCGGCATGAGCATCGGCATGCTGCTTATAAGCGTGGAACTGGTAATAATGCTGTTCATTCTGCTTTTCGTGCCGGGCGATTATGCCGGGCCCTGCTTCATAGGTTTTGCCATAGGCGAATCTCTGGGCGCCGCCGCCTTGAGGATAGCCGGCGGCATTTTTACCAAGATCGCCGACATAGGCTCGGATCTGATGAAGATAGTTTTCAAAATTAAAGAGGACGACGTGCGCAACCCCGGCGTAATAGCCGACTGCACCGGCGACAACGCCGGCGACTCAGTAGGCCCCACCGCCGACGGCTTTGAAACCTACGGGGTCACGGGCGTGGCTCTTATAACTTTCATACTGCTGGCAGTACCGCAAGCCGCCTCGCAGGTGCAGCTGCTGGTCTGGATATTTGTGATGCGCGTAGGCATGATAGTCACCAGCGCCTTTTCCTACTGGGTCAATACTTTGATCACCCACGGAATGTACAGCGAACAGAAAAAGTTCAATTTTGAGCACCCGCTCACCATGCTGGTGTGGCTTACCTCGGCGGTCTCCATCGCCATGACCTACTGCTTGAGCTACCTGCTGATACCAGAGCTTGGCGACGGCACTCTCTGGTGGAAACTTTCCACCATTATCACCTGCGGCACCATCGCGGGCGCGTTAATACCTGAACTGGTAAAGGTGTTTACCTCGACCAACTCGGGCCATGTTAAGGAAATACTGTCGGCCTCAAAGGAAGGCGGCGCTTCGCTTAATATCCTTTCGGGGCTCGTTGCCGGAAACTTCAGCGCTTACTGGATGGGCATGGTCATAATATCGCTGATGGCTGCGGCCTATGCGGTATCTACCACCGGCCTGGCCGCGTTAATGATATCGCCGGCTATATTCGCTTTCGGCCTGGTGGCCTTCGGGTTCCTCGGCATGGGCCCGGTTACCATAGCCGTGGATTCATACGGCCCGGTGACCGATAATGCCCAGTCGGTTTACGAGCTTTCCAGCATAGAAACCATCCCCGGTATAAAGGAAGACATAAAGAAAAACTTCGGTTTTGAGCCGGATTTTGAGAACGCAAAGCGTTTCCTGGAAGAGAACGACGGCGCGGGCAACACCTTCAAGGCGACCGCCAAACCGGTGCTTATCGGCACGGCCGTGGTGGGCGCCACAACCCTTATATTCTCCATTATCCAGGTGCTGAACAAAACCTTCCCCGGCCAGGTTGAAGCGGGCTTATCCATACTTAACCCGCTATTCCTGCTGGGGCTTATTACCGGCGGAGCCATAATTTACTGGTTCACCGGCGCTTCCATGCAGGCTGTCACCACCGGAGCTTACAGGGCCGTTGAGTTCATAAAAAAGAACATAAAGCTGGAAGGTGGCGGCGAAAGGGCGTCCGTTGAGGACTCAAAGAAAGTGGTTGAGATCTGCACCCAATACGCCCAAAAAGGGATGTTCAATATCTTTTTGGTGGTGTTCTTTTCAACGCTAGCTTTCGCGTGCGTGAACCACTTCTTCTTCATCGGCTATCTTATATCAATAGCTATTTTCGGGCTTTATCAGGCTATATTTATGGCCAATGCCGGCGGAGCCTGGGATAACGCCAAAAAACTTGTTGAGACCGAACTGAACATGAAAGGCACCCCCCTGCATGACGCTACCGTGGTGGGCGATACAGTGGGCGACCCTTTCAAGGATACCTCCTCGGTGGCCATGAATCCCATTATCAAGTTCACTACGCTGTTCGGGCTACTTGCCGTTGAATTTGCCATTACTATCGACCCCGCAGTGGACCGGATGCTGGCCGCCGTATTCTTCGCCATCAGCGTGGTGTTCGTGTGGCGGTCTTTCTACTGCATGCGCATCAAGAGCGGCGGGGCCGAATAATCCGAAAATTTCTTGCTACTCAGGTAGACAGGATACAGTAGCCAGAATTCAGAATTCTGACTACTGAATTCTGACTCCTGGCTACCTGTGGAGTTGCGAAAATCACAGATATGTTTTTTATTAAAAAGCTCATAACTCCGTTTTTACTGCCGCCGGGTATTTTTGTTGTCGCTGTAGCTGTTTTGGGCGTCGCGCAGTTTAAGAGAACAAGGCGCGCGGCATGGGCTTGTTTTGCGCTTGCGGGGCTGATGTGGCTTTGTTCAAGCGCGCCTTTTGAGGATCTGTGTTTTGCCGGGCTTGAAAACGCTTATACTGTTCCAACCGATTTAAAGGCCGACGCGGTGGTCGTTTTGGGCGGCGGTATTTATGACAATTCCCCCGCTGTTTCAACTGGAGAAAGACTTTTGCCCTCAAGCCTCGCGCGTATGAGCGCGGCGGCCGAGGTTTACCGTAAAACACATCTGCCCCTGCTGGTTTCCGGCGGTGCACCGTTTTCCAGCGGCTCAGAGGCCGCGGCGGACAAACTTTACCTTGTGGAGTCGGGCGTGCCTCCGGGGGCCGTGTTTACCGAGGAGAGTTCCCGCGATACCCGCGAAAACGCGCTTTTTTCAAAAAAGATCTGCGATGAAAAGGGTTATAAAAAAATACTGCTTTTAACCTCGGCCTATCATATGCGCCGCGCGGTTTTCCTTTTCAAAAAAGCCGGTTTCGCTCAGATAGTTCCGCTTCCCGTGGCGCGTCAGTCGAGGCAGGGGCGGAAATATCATTTCAATGATTACCTGCCCGGTTCCGGTAAGCCGGCCAAAGCCTTAAATGAATGGTTCGGCCTGGTTTTCTACAGATTGTTTTAAACGGCGCTTAAAAACATCATTTCCGGCCGGCAAAAAAGGTAAAATATAACCATGAGGCAGTATTTGCCTTAAACTTCAGCACTTCAGTGCTTCAGGCTTCAGCTCTAATGTAAGGAGGAAAAGTTTGTATCACGATAAAAAAGTAAGAGTAAACAGAAATATCACGTCCCCGCAGGTGCGTCTTATCACCAGCGACGGGACCATGGTCGGCATTAAACTTATCCAGGATGCCGGCGCCATGGCCAGAGCCGCCGGTCTTGACCTGGTTGAAATATCGCCGGCCGCCAACCCCCCAGTCTGCAAGATAATGGACTTTTCCAAGTATCTTTACGAGAAAGATAAGCAGGAAAGGGAAAACAGGAAAAAACAGAAAGCCGGGGTTTTAAAGGAAATCCGCCTGAATCCCCGCATTGCCTCAAATGATCTGAACACTAAAATAAGGCACGCTGAGGCGTTCCTTAAAGAGCAGAACAAGGTGCGCATTACCGTGATATTCCGCGGCAGGGAAAACCAGCACCGCAACCTTGGAGAACAAATACTGACCGCTGTAAAAGAGACGCTTTCCCAGGTGGGAGCGGCGGAAGGACGGCCGCAGCTCATGGGCAACAGAATGAGCATAATGCTTTCTCCCGTTACCGCGAAGCCCGTAAAGCCGGGCCAGGTTCCCGCTGCGCAGGCGGCCAAACCAGCGGCGGCGCCGCAGACGGTGAAACCGGCCCAGAGCCCGATCGCTCCGGCGGCAAAAACGGTTCCGGTTCTCCCTAAGCCCGCTCCGGCGCCGGGGACGCAGATGCCGCAAAATCCGCCTGCAGCGAAGTGATAGCCTATTCCCAACGGGCTTCATTATTTATATAATATTAACGTGAGAGAGTAAAACTATGCCTAAAATGAAAAGTCACAGCGGTTCCAAGAAAAGATTTAAGCGGACGGCTTCCGGCAAATGGCTGCACAGGAAAGCCGGGTTGCGCCACCTGCTTGTCGGGATGTCGGCCAAAAGAGGCCGCAACCTCAGGACCGCGAAAGTGGAAGAGAAAAATTCAAGTGAGGGAAGGATCCTCAAGAGCTATCTTCCTTACGATTGAGCGAAATGAAATACACTCCTGCCAAAGGCGGGCGGAAAGGTCTTTAACTTTATGAGAATAACATACAGCGTGCCAAGGCACAAAAGAAAAAAACGGCTTTTTAAGCTGAGCAAGGGTTATTACAGCGATAAGAGCCACCGCCTTCGCATGGCGATACAGCAGGTTAAAAAGTCCCTTACCACCGCTTATGAGCACCGCAAAGATAAAAAAGGCACCACCCGCCAGCTTTGGATAACCAGGATAAACGCCGCCGTGCGCGAAGAAGGTTTGTCCTACAGCAAATTCATGAACGGCCTCAAAAAAGCCAACATTACCATCAACAGGAAGATGCTCTCCGAGATAGCCATTAAGGACCCGCACTCTTTCACCCAAATAGCGGAACTTGCCAAGGCCGCCCTTAAAGGTTCGTAATGACCCCCGAGCAGTGGAAAGGAAAGCTGTCCCTTGTAAGGGACAGCTTTTTTTCTGCTTTGGCCGAAGCCAAGGCGGAAGGCCTGGAAGCGCTTGAACTGCTTTATTTCGGAAGGAAGGGCGACTTAAGCCTGCTGCTGCGCGACCTGAAGGATTTTCCCATTGAAGAACGCAAAACCCTCGGCGCCATGGGCAACGAAATAAAAAGCGCCATGGCCGCTAAACTCGCCGAAAAAAAAGCCGGGACCTGCGCCGGAAAAATAAGCCTTAAAACCTCCGCTTTTGACCTTACCATGGCGGGTTATCCTTTTCCGAAGGGCAGCCTGCATCCGCTCACAGTCACCATAAACCGCCTGACCGAAGCCTTTATAAAACTAGGGTTTTCCATGGCCGATGCCTCCCTTATGGAGGAGGATTATTACAATTTTGAAGCCCTTAATTTCCCGCCGGACCATCCGGCGCGTGAAATGCAGGACACCTTTTATCTGGACCTGAAAGACCGCTCCGGCAAAGATCTGCTGCTGCGCACGCATACCTCAACGGTCGAGATACACACTTTGAAAGACCGCAGGCCGCCCTTGCGCGTTTTCCACCCCGGTCGGGTTTTCCGCTCCGAAGCCGTGGATGCCAGCCACTCTTTCGCGTTCCACCAGATAGAGGGTTTTTATGTGGACAAAAATGTCAGCATGGCGGATCTGCGCTGGACCGTTGACGCCTTTATAAAGGACCTTTTCGGTTCGTCGGTCGAAGTGAGGTTCATGCCCTCTTATTTCCCGTTCGTCGAGCCCGGCGCCGAGGTGGAAATGTCCTGCGTGTTCTGCAAGGGGCATAGCGGCAAATGCCCGGTGTGCAAGGGCTCCGGCTGGATAGAAGTTTTGGGCGCGGGCATACTGCACCCGAACGTAATGCGCGCCACCGGCTACGAGCCGCGCCAATGGGGCGGGTTCGCTTTCGGAGCCGGCATAGAGCGCTTCGCCATGCTGCTTTTCGGCATAAGCGACATGCGCGTGTTTTACGAGAACGATCTGAGGATTTTAAAGCAAATCTAGTGAATAGCAAATAGCGAATGGCGAATAGTTCTAAGCTCTAGGTTCTGTACTGAAATGAAAATCCTTTATTCCTGGCTTTCTGATTTTATCGAAGCGCCTTTGGCGCCTGAAGACTTGCAGGCAAAACTCGGCCGCATAGGCCTGAAAACAGAATCGGTCTCTAGAACCGGCGCCGCTTTTGAAGGCGTGACGGTGGGCCGGATCCTAAAAATTGAAAAACATCCGAATGCCGACAAACTTTCGCTTTGCGACGTGGACTACGGTTCGGGCGTGACGCGCGTGGTATGCGGCGCTAAAAATATCGCAGAGGGCCAGAAAATACTTTTTGCCGGAGTGGGTGCTAAACTGTCGGAGGGGGAACTTAAAAAGGCGAAAATACGCGGCGTGGAATCGGAAGGCATGATCTGCTCGGCGGCGGAACTGGGACTCGCGGGCGACAGCTCCGGCATCTTGGTCCTGCCTGAAAGCTCGACCGTGGGGGCCGATGCCAGAACTCTTTTTGAAAAATCCGACCTTCTGCTTGACATAGAGATGCTGCCTAATCTCGCCTACTGCCTTTCCCATTACGCCGTGGCGCGCGAGCTTTGCGTCTTTTACGGTCTGCCGCTTAAAAAACCGGCCGTTCCCGAATTGAAAGCCGCGGCGCCCGCTCCGGTGACCATAGAAGAACCCGGGCTGTGCGGCCGCTACGCGGGCGTGGTGATAAAAAATCTTCCGCCTGTAAAAACTCCGGCCTGGATGGCCGCGCGCCTTGCCGCCATGGGCTCTAACCCGAAGGGCAACCTGCTGATAGACGTTTCAAATTATGTTATGTACGAGCTTGGTCAGCCCACCCACTGCTTTGACATGGACAAGCTTTCCGGCCCTGAAATAAAAGTACGCCGCGCGCGGGCTGATGAAACCCTTGAAACTCTTGACGGAAAAACCCTGAAACTTGATCCCGAAATGCTTCTGATAGCCGACCGGGAAAAACCGGTGGCGCTTGCGGGCGTTATGGGGGGGCTTCAGAGCGCCGTTTCAGATACCACCACCTCCGTGCTTATAGAGTCGGCCTGGTTTTCGCCTATGTGTGTGCGGCGCGCTTCAAAAAAAACCGGCATCAAAAGCGAGTCCTCCTATCGCTTTGAACGCGGTATCGACCCGGAACTTCAGCTTTACGCGGCTCTGCGCCTGGCCCAGCTGATACTTGCCGAAGCGCCCGGAGCGAAGCTTGAGCAGATTTCGGACGTGAACCCCGTAAAATACGTGCCGGCGGTGGTTGAGGCCGACCCCGCGCGCATAAACGCCATTCTTGGCACGGAAATTCCGGAAAAAGATATTTTCGCCTGTCTTAAAGCCATATCGCCCTCCATTAAGGATGAAAAGCCCTGGACCTTCTATCCTCCGGGCTACAGGCGCGATATTGAATCCGCCTGGGACCTGGCCGAGGAGGTGGCGCGTTACAGCGGCTATGATGTCATACCCGTGCGTTCCAGCATGAAAATGATGAGCGCCTCAGTGACGCCCGCCTTTGAAGCGGCGGGGGAACTGAGCGCGAGACTCGCCGCGCTTGGGTTCTCGGAAGTGTATAATTACGATTTTGTCTCATTGAAAGAGTTGCGCAACTGCCTGTTGAACGAGGAAGCGGCGGTTTCTCTTAAAAATCCGCTTTCTTCCGATTTTCAGTTCCTGCGGCCGGCGCTCGTACCGGGGCTTTTAAAAGCTCTTGATTACAACATCAACCGGGGCCGCAATTCCGCCGCCATTTTTGAGACCGGCACGGTTTATTCAAGGTCGGGCGCGCAGGGCAAAGAGGAAATTTGCTGTTCTGGTCTGATGTTCGGCGCTTTTCCGCAGGAACAGTTCTGGAAAGGCGGCGCTGATACCGCGGATTTCTACCATCTTAAAGGCGTTATGGATCATGCGTTTTCGGGTAAAAGCGGTTTCCGCTTTGAAAAGCCGAAGTCCGCGCCGGCCTATTTCCAGCCGGGAGCGGTCCTTGAAATGAAGCTTGGCGCGGGAACGGCGGGCTTTCTTGGCCTGATAAATCCCATGGCCGCCATAAACAGCGGCCTGAAGGATGTAAAGATCTATTACTTTGAAATACAGCTTTCCGCGCTTGCCCGGTCCCGCAAGACCGATTTCTGGCAGAGAATGGCTCAGGTGCGGCCGGTGTCGGACTACCCGGCCATCTGGCGCGATCTGTCGGTGGTGCTTGAAGAAAAATACGAGTGGGCGGAGCTGGAGCGCGCGGTCATAAAAACACAGGATCTGGCCCGCGTTGACCTTATCGACATTTACAAGGGCAAGAACATAGGCGAGAATCTGCACAGTGTCACCATCCGCTTTGTTTTCTCCTCCATGGAGAAAACGCTTACCGACGCCGAAATAAACGGCCGCATGACCGAAATCCTAGAAAAGCTGTCCAAAAATTTCAACGCCAAGATCCGAAGTTAAAAAAACCCGCATTCGAACGATGTCGGCCTGCTTTGCGCCCTGGTGGCCCATTCCCACCGCGACAAACCCTTGTCGCGTTGGCCTGCTATACTATTTGTGCGGCAAGGAGATATTATGAAGAAGAAAAGCGTTATAGTCCAGGGGCGGGAGATTGTGTTTTTTTCAAAAGAAGAGGAAGATTACATCTCCCTTACAGATATAGCGCGGTACAAGAATCCGGAAGAACCTAAAGATTTGGTTAAAAACTGGCTGCGCTCTAAAAACACAATAGAGTTTTTGGGATTGTGGGAGAAGCTGCATAACCCCGTTTTCAAAGGGGTCGAATTCGACTCCTTTATGTATAAGGCGGGAACCAATTCATTTGTGCTTTCTCCGTCAAAGTGGATTGAAACCACAGGTGCTGTTGGAATCATTTCCAGGCCCGGCAATACTGGCGGCACATTTGCGCATCGCGATATAGCGTTTGAATTTGCCGCGTGGGTCAGCCCTGAATTTAAACTTTTTCTCCTAAAGGAATTCCAGCGCCTTAAAAAAGATGAGGCGGAACGTGTAAAGTCGGGCTGGAATTTCCAGCGGGCGCTGGCCAAAGTGAATTATAGGATTCATACAGATGCAATCCGGGACACGCTTATTCCGGCGGAGCTTACAAAATCTCAAATTAACGAAGTATACGCCACGGAAGCGGATATTCTTAATATGGCCTTGTTTGGAAAAACTGCCTGGCAATGGCGGGAAGCCCATCCGGGTGTGACAGGAAATATCCGCGACTGTGCCACAATTGAGCAACTGGTAGTTCTCTCAAATCTGGAAAGCATTAATTCAGTCTTTATCAGGCAGGGGCTTTCGCAAAGCCAAAGGCTGCGGCAGTTGAACGCTACGGCTATTATTCAAATGAAGTCTTTGTCCGGCGCCGCGATGCTTAAAAAACTCGGAACAAAAGAGCGTTCGGCAAAATATTCTGTTTTAGTGCAGCCTAAAATGATAGGGAGCCGGCGGATTTTCTGCGCGCTCCGGGACCGGGTTTTGTAAGAAGAAGACCGGGGTCTTCCGCCGACTGCGGAACTCGCCTGAAAGGCAATGCTTTCAGGCTCAAACATCCTCGCCGTCCCGGAGGGATACTCTCCAGACCCTGGTCTTGAAACCCTAAAAGGAGCGCGCAGAAAATCCGCCGGCTCCCTTTTTAAATAACATCTCCCCGCCCTTAATGACGGTAAATCTATATTTACCCGCCCCGCACTTTGGCCCTCTTTGGAAAAAGTGCGGGGCCCGCCCGGTGGCAAATAAATATTCTCATAGATGTTTAACTTGAACGATGGGCTGAGTTTCCGACGGACGAGGGGACATTTTCTCAAAAAGGCAACAGCCTTTTTGGGGTGGCATAGGAGATTTGCCTATAAAAAGCGGGCCGTTATCAAGTAGCTGATATCTTTTCCTCACGGTAAAAAAGTGATTACACCTTTTTCGAGGCTGCGGAGGCTCCTTGGCTTTACGGCTTCATTTTTTTGGAGTATGGACGCAGGGTTTCTTTGATTATTCGGTAGGCGTGCTTCTGCTGGTCAACCGGCCTGCCCCTTATAATGCCGATGATTTTCTTTTCCCAGGTTGATGGTTTATATTGTGCGGCTTTTTCCTGAAGAAGGTCTGAAATCCTCACTTTCAGTGCGGTCGACAGCTTTTGCAGCGTCGCCAGGCTGATTTTCTTTGTTCCTCGTTCTATCTGCCCTATATAGCTGGGGTGCAGGCCGGAACGCTCCCCGAATTCCTCCTGCGACCAACCGAACTTATGTCGGTATCCCCTGACGGCGGCCCCCAACATTATATAAATGTCATTTTTCATGATACCAGTATATTTTTATATTGAAATAGCCTCACTTTCCAGAGTCTAAAAGGTTTAATATTATTAAACCTTTTAGCATTGACTTATACCCTTGTTTTTGATTGAATTGGGTTAGCACTCTCTCGGCCAAATCCCATGCATGATCAGCAATCAATATCTCTTTCGGATCAACCAACCACTTCCCGTGGGCCAATCTTTCCCAACTTTAAGCCGCTGGAAATGTCCGATCAGCCTGCGATCGAGGCGTTTACACAACGCTTTGAGCCATATTCTGATTTTTGCTTCTCCACGCTGACTTTTTACAACATCAACAATTGCACCCACTGGTGCTGGTACAACGGTAATCTTGTGCTTCGCTTCTGCGACCCCTTTGGCCCCGGGACGTTCCTCACCTTCCTGGGTGTCGAACAGGCTGCCGCCACCGCCGAAACGTTGATCGGTTATGCCTTGGAGATGGGTTATTCGCCGACACTCTGGCGGGTGCCGGAGATAACCGCAAAGGTGATCGCGCGCAAAAGCGAGGGCTTACACATTGAAGAAGATCGGGACGGCTTCGATTATATCTATCGTATAGATTCGCTTGCACAGTTGGAAGGCTCGGCTCTCCGGGAGCTTCGAAGGGATGTATGTCGATTTAATCGACAGCATCCTCATTACAGCTTCGTTACGCTAGATTTATGCGACGTAACCATACATGCACAACTTCAGTCAACCATTACCGCTTGGCAATCAAACAAGAGCACCACGGGTATGGTGCAAAATTACTGCCATGCACTCAAAACATGTATTCGTTATGTCCGGCACTTCAATCTATTATGTGTCGGAGCTGTAATCGGAGATTCGCTGGTGGGATTTATACTGTGCGAGCGGCTAAATAAAAGCTGGTTGCTTCCCCATTTCGCGGTCTCAAACCCTAAATTTAGCAGCGTCCCAAGCCGCCTTTTACATCATTTGGCACAGTCCTGCTCAAAGTTGGGCTGCACACATCTCAACTATCAGGAGGACCTCGGTGTTCCCGGCCTACGTTACTTTAAAAAAAAGTGTGTGCCGAGCGGCTTTCTTCGGAAATTCTCGGTCATGCAAAAAGATGCTCGGCCATAACTAAACCTAATCAGCGAGAAAGTATCATGATATTATGAATGTCCGAAACAAATATCCACGCCTATTGGTCGAGTTGCGTCAATCACACATGTTGCCGAGCGAGATTGGTCTCTTTGCTGTTCGCCGGCTCAAAAAGGGCGAAATACTAGCCGCCGCACGACGCTTTGATGAGAATCGGTTTATCTCAAAGATGGAGTTTAAGACTTTGGACGGACCCACAAAGAAGGCAATCCTCAAGTTCTGTCCAGGCGCGGCGGAGGGCTATTATGCTCCAGAAGATCTGAATTTTATTCACCCGTTATGGTATTGCAATCATTGTTGCAATCCCAATGTGGGATATGATGACTATGGCAACCTGCGAACACTGCGTCCCGTTTGCGTAGGTGAAGAATTGTGCTTCGATTACACAACCTGCAGCGGCGATCCGCAATTCCGTTTCGTATGCCAATGTGGAACGAAGCATTGCCGGGGTGTTGCTCATTGGAAACGCGAGCCTGAAAAGTGGAATATGTAAAAAAGAAAACTGGTCGAAAACTTGTTCGCAGTATAACGATTGCGCAGTGTTATAAAACAGCGTTATAGTGAAACGCCGAAATATGATAAAAAAAGTTTATCCAAAAGCAAAATATGAGCTGCGACCATCTAAGTTGATTAATGGAGAAGTCGGTCTATTTTCCCTTGTGGTTTTTAATAAGGGAGACGTGGTCGTGGAAGGTTCAAACTGGGATGAAAGCCGCCTCATAACCTGGGAGGAATTTGAAACCTTAGATTCAGCAACCAAAAGGCAATTGATATATTTTTGTTATAAAGATGACAGCGGTGTGCATGCACCTCAAAATATAAATAAAATAAATATTGGTTATTTTGGGAATCATAGCTGCAACCCTTGCTTGTCGCATGAGCGTGACACCAATAATTATGTCGCTAAGAGAAAAATAGGTGTTGGGGAAGAGTTGTCTATCGATGTGGAAGCTCTTATGGAAAAACACATTTTTTCTTTTAAGTGTAAATGCGGAGCTGGAAACTGTAGGGGAATAATTAACACATAAGTTTTCCCCAAAGGGCCCTCCAAGAAAAGTTCTACTCGGTTAAGCAAGTGGGGGGTTCGGCTCAGTAATGGAGATTCCAGTAGATTGCGTTTGAACTATAAAACTATGACGATTACGCTAAGATGGGGTAGGTTGGTTGAGCTGGCAACAGGATTGCTTGGTAACTGGGTAATTTGTTACTTGTTTGACTATCTACTCTACCCATTGGTGATCTACAAACTTGGCCTGTTCAGAGGCGGCGCGGTGATGTCGTTGCTTTCGCTGCTGACGTGCCTTGTTATGATCTGGTTTTATGACTGGTCGCAGCATGACTGGCTGGGAATCGAGACGCTTAAGTCGCTGAAAATCTACACCGGGCCGAGCCGATTCCGCCGCATGCTGGCATGGACGCTTTGCCGGGGTGATTTATTAGCATGTATTGTGTTGTCTCTTTGGTACGATCCTTTCATCACGCTGATTTATTTGCGAGACCGGTCGTACAGCGGTTTAAATCAGCGCGACTGGGGTATTTTTTTTGCCAGTTGGGCTATCGGCAATGGCTGGTGGATTTTAGCGTGCTATTTCGGCGTAACGATGGTGGAGTGGATATGTCGACTGATTTTTTAACGCCACCGGCCTTGATAAAATCAAGGTCGGAACTACTGAAAACTTAAAATGGCAAGTTTCGCGTCTAAAATGAAAATAAAAGTAAAAGGCACTGAGGTCGAACTTAAAATAGCAAGTTTTGTGTCATTTGGCATGGGATTAACGGCGTGGACAACCACATACATGGATGCAAGAATAAAACATATAGCGTACGGTACGAGGAAATATCCATTGGGGTATTGGATTTTAATCATCGCTCCTATCATTTTTGCAGCAATGTATTGTGGAAGTGTTTGGGGTAAATCTTGGCGGCGGAAAATTGTGGTTGCGGAAACAGGGCTTATAGTAGTTAGTGGAATTTCATTGTTTAATTTTCTCCCCGAGTTTCCGCATGGAAATATGCAGGCAGGGCTCGTATTTTACTTCATTGCAAGTGCCATTACTTACTGGATTCATTATGCCCCGATAAACAGTGATTATGTATCTGACACCAACATTCTAGACAATGCTAAAATAGAAAGAGCTAAAGAATCTATTAATTCGTGGCGTAATATAGTCACAACATTAGCTGCAGGCTATATGGTGCTTATTATTGGGTGGTGTCATTTAATTTTGTTAGATTTGCCCCCTACTATGGTTTCGGTTTCAAGTCCCGGTGAGATGCGTCTTGTTATTATGTGGCCTCTGATTCAACTGACGTTCTTTTCCTTTTTTATAATCTTTGGTCTGCTATATGAGGGTATTAAAAAGACCGAGAAAGCCGCTGATGTTCTTTTAAGTATTAAGAAAAACTTATAAATATTCCTGTGGCCTGCCGGATGAAGACTGCCAGTTAGGTCCACCCTGCACTTTGGCGCACTTAGGAAAAAGTGCGGAACCCGCGGATTGATTTATACGAAGCTATAGACCCACTCCCGGCTGACGACTAAAAAAAACAATTTCCCATCTCCTCACTCGTCCACCTCAGGTGGACGTGGGGGGGCTTTTCAAAATTCATAAAAACGCCCTCAGTTTTGGTATCATAGCAGTGGCTTACTTTCTGCAAATTTTAGGAGCATTTGCAGGTTTCAAGCGCGAGGGGAACTAACTATAACCGGTTTTATGTTTCCTGCGGATCAAATACTCATCGGCTTTTCACCGCGAATCACTAGCATCGAGCCACGAACCTCTAATTTATTATGATGAATGATTTAAAATGGAGCCGCATCCTGCTGGCGGTATTTATTTTCTCGGCGCTGGCCGTGATTTTTCTTATGTGGCAGATGGAAAAAACACAACAGCTGCTTATCATGTTTTCAATTTCCGCCGCTATGGTGCTGGGGATGCAGGCCATTCTCAACGCTAAAAAGCGGGCCTTCGGTTACGCGGATACGAGCGCTGATATTATCTGGTGCGGAGGCGCTTTCATCGCCTCAATTTTCCTTTTTTTGATGACGGCCCACTTGGCGGGCCGGTTCGGCAACAAAGGCTTCCTGCTGCCGGCCGCTGTCGCGCTGGTGATGCTGGTGTGGTACTGGCTGGTAAAATCGGAAGCGGATTCCGTTTTAAAACAGCGCGAGAAAGAAAGAAAGGATGAAATTGAGCGCTGCCTTTCAATGATCAAGAGCGACCCGGGTAACGCCGCCGCTCACGAGCGGCTGGGCGAGCTGTATCGCGCCGGCAAAGAGCTGGAAAAGAGCCTGCATCACTACGCGGAGGCTCTGAGGCTGGATCCTTCCGTCAGGAATAGCTTCATGGTTGAGGATATCAGGCGGGAAATAAGGGCTCGTTAAAGAATAATAGCCACATTTGGCTGAGTCGATTTTGGAGCGAGCCGAAGCGACGTGAAGCGACGCGTACTACATGTACGTTAGCGGAACGCCGCAAAGGCGCAGCCCAAAAGCGGCCGGCCCCCCAGGGGGGAGGCCCATCTTTGAACCGGCTGCCGCGTTGCTCCTCAGTCACATAGGCACCGCTATGCTCCCTCGTCGCGCCTTGCATCCGGCTCAAATATGGGCCTCCAAATGTGGCTATTATTCTTTAACGAACCCTAACCGCCTGCGAAAAAGCCGGCCCACGCTCGCAAAAAAGGTGAAAAAGGTGTAAAGCTACTTTTCACTTCAGTAGCCTGACACCGTATTTTATATGGCCCCTACTGATATTGTCCTTACCACGTTGAATGCGCGCTATGCACACTGCTCATTCGCTTTGCGCTATCTTATGGCCAACCTGGGCGAGCTTGAGGCCAGGGCGAAGATACTTGAATTTGAAGCCGGACTGCGGACGCCGGAGATAGTTGAGGCCATCCTTTCCTTAAAGCCGCGTATCGTAGGCATCGGCGTGTATGTGTGGAATGCGCGGGAATGCGGGATGCTCGCAGCGGAGCTTAAGCGGCTGCGCCCGGAAGTGATCGTCATCCTCGGCGGCCCAGAGGTCAGTTATGAAACGTCGGAGCAGCGGATATGCAGTGACGCTGATTTTGTTATCACGGGCGAAGGGGAGCTGGCTTTCGCCCGACTGGCCCGACAACTGCTTTCAGGGAATGCGCCCGCGGAGAAAATAATCGCGGCCCCGGCGCCCGATTTAAATCTGCTGGAGCTGCCTTATGCGCTGTATACTGACGAAGATATCGCCAATCGCGTGATCTACGTTGAAGCATCCCGGGGCTGTCCGTTCGCCTGCGATTTCTGTTTATCCTCGCTGGACACTCAGGTGCGCGGTTTCCCGCTTGAGCGGCTGTTTGAGGAGTGGGATAAGCTGCTGGAACGCGGAGCGCGCCGATTCAAGTTCGTAGACCGCACTTTTAATTTAGACCTCAGCACAGCAAGCGCCATCCTTAAATTCTTCTTTGAACGCCTGCGGCCCGGGCTGTTCCTGCATTTTGAAATAGTTCCGGACCGCTTTTCCGAGGAACTTTACGACCTTGTGAAAAAATTCCCGGAGGGAGCGCTGCAATTTGAGGTCGGCATTCAAACTTTCAACGAGGCTGTGGCCGCGCGCATTAATCGTCGGCAGGATAACGCCGCCGCCGAAAAAAATATCCTCCGCCTGCGCCGCGAAACTAACGCGTATCTCCACGCCGACCTTATAATAGGCCTGCCCGGCGAGGATATGGAGGGATTCGCGGCAGGATTTGACCGGCTTGCGGCTCTGGGCCCCCACGAAATACAGGTAGGGTTGCTTAAACGGCTGCGCGGCGCGCCAATAGCCAGGCACGACGGAGAATGGGGCATGGTTTACAGCCCTTATCCGCCCTACGAACTGCGGGAAAACAAGCTTCTGGATTTTTTCACCATACAGCGGCTGCGCCGTTTTGCCCGGTATTGGGATCTGATAGTTAACAGCGGCGTTTTCCGCGAAACCGCGAAGCTTCTCTGCGGCGGGGCCTCGCCCTTTTATGATTTTCTCGCTTTGAGCGACTGGCTTTACGGGCGGACTCACCAGACCTATGCCATCTCGCGCTCGCGTTTGCGGGAACTGCTGCTGGTCTATCTTACGGAAGTTTTAAACCATCCCGCCAGTTCAATGGCTGCATTGTCCGAACGCGATGCGGCAAATTCACGCCGCAATTCAAAAGAGGACAGCCCGCAAAGACAGTCAATGCGCCATACTCAGAATTAAATTTATAGACATGGGATAGCCTCGCCTCCCTCTTATCTTTCCTCTAGACTATTTCTGGCATTACCTTCTAACGCGGCGTGAACTTTTTCCGGGTTCGCGGCACTAATATTATGAAAAGCTTTGGAAGGAGCCGGTTTTTATGCTTAAAAACAGGTCTTATCCGGTTTTGGCGCTGATAATTTGTTCCCTGGCGGTTCCGGGCGTCCGGGCTGAACCCTGTTATAACACCAGCGATATGGTCTGCGTGGTCTATCAGGTCTGCCGTTATGTCCTGGACAAATTTCCGGAAGCGGAAATTAATGAAAAAGGCAAGGACTGCATTCTGACAATCGAAGGCCGCCAGCTTATAATCCGCAGAAAAAAGGTGGGTAGCGGGATAAAATATTTCGTATTTGCGAAGGCTGTAGCCGCTAAAGAACGCAGCCGGCCTGTGAAATTCAGGGCCGGCGCGAAAAACCCGGCAAAAAAGTCCGCCGGCGCCGGCGAGGCCCGGTTGCAGCTTAGAACAGTTCCGGCGTTTCGCGCGTTTGGAATTGCGCGGGCTGATGTGGTGGACCCAAATGGCCAACTTGTGCGCCTTGACCAATAACCATATAATTATTGTTGCCGCTTAAAATATGCCAAACCAGGATAAGAACGATCAGGCACTCGAGAACGAGCTTATAGACCGCTTCATGAACGGTTCGCAGTCAGCCTTCGCGGAACTGGTGGATCTGTATAAGGACAGGATATATCAATTTATCATTTGCGTCCTGGGGCCCGACAGAGAAGCGGAGGATATTGCGCAGGAAGTCTTTATCCAGATATACAGGTCGTTAAGATTGTTCAAAAGAGAATCCTCTTTCAGCACCTGGGCCTATGCTGTTACGCGGAACGTCTGCCGCCACAGACTGCGCTCGCGGGGGCGGGAAATGAACCTGTTTTCAGACATAAAAAGCGAAATTCCATTTGACGCGGCTGACTCAGCGCCCGGTCTCGAATTTTCCCTTGAAGCGAAAGAGACAAAGGCCGCCATACGCGCGGCCGTGGAAGCGCTGCCCCCCATATACCGCACGGTGCTGTTCCTCAGTTGCTGGGAGCGGCTTTCATACGAGGAAATAGCCCGCGCGCTGGATATCCCTGTGGGCACCGTACGGTCCCGGCTGCATAATGCCATGGCGGCACTCGCCGGAAAAATCAAGCCGGTTTTAGACGCGGAGAGCGAGGTCAACACATGAAATGCATAGATGCCGAAAATATCATGGATTATCTTTGCGGTGAATTGCCGGCGGCGAAACGCGCGGAAATCCAGGCCCATCTTTCCTCCTGCGCCCGGTGCCGGCGCGAACTGGAAACGTTCGAGCGGGTAAGGAGCGCCGTCGCTTCCGCGCCTCCCGCGCGCGTCTCGGAAGATTTTACCGCCGCGCTTATGCGGAAACTGGAAGATGAAAAGTCCGCCATTTCTCCGGGACCCGCACGCGTATCTTTTCGCGCTCTTCTCAGGCCGGCATATGGTTTCTCACTCGCGGTTCTGACGGTTTGCCTGATAATAGGCGCTGTTTTTCTTAAGGGAAAAGCGGGATTGCCGCGCCCCGCCGCGCAGGCTATATTTCTAAGCGACGGTCCGGCGGCGGCGAACCGGGGCTTTTACAGGACAGCGGATATCCCCCTTGAAACCGGCGTTGATGATCGAGGCGGCGAACCAGGGCGCATCAACACCGATGACTGCAAGACGGCCGATTGCGGGATATTATAAAAAATGAACTTTTTTAATATTGCGGGGCACTAAGGATAAAGTCAGGGAGTGCAAAATTTGAGAGAGGAGAACTGATATGAAAAAAAATGTGATATTCGCGGTATTTCTGTGCGGAACCGCGGCTATGCTGCCGCTGCGCGCAGACGCCGGGGAAGAGCCCGCCGCCACGCCCGCCGTCTCCACCGCCGCTCCGGAAAACACCCCGGCGGGGGAATCTTTCAGTATTAGGGTGAAAGCTGTGCCGCTTTCCAGCCTTCTTGACATAATTTCACAGCGTGCGCACGCCTCTTTCTCCATAGCCGACCCTGAACTGGCTGAATGGAGATTGACCATGCTCATTAAAAACGTGCGTCTGAACCAGGCGCTGGAGATATTGCAAAAGACTAAGGGCCTGGATTTCGAGCGCGTCGGCAGCGCGGACAATTTTATAGTGCGCAAAAGCACCATACCCCCGCAGGAATTCCCTCCGCTGACACAGCAGGACCTGGCCGACCCGGTCCTGAAAAGGCTGGTAACCGTGCGGGTGAAAGACGTCCCGCTTGCCAGGCTTCTGGATGTGATCTCGGAGCAGGCAGGGATCAGCTTTATTATCACCGGCGAAATGCGGGATGTCCGGATAACATCGTTTTTAGAAAAAGTGACCATCGTGGATGTATTTCAGTTCCTGAAGGCCAGGGGGTTTTCCGTTTCCCGTATGGCGGCGGCGGACCTTTTTATAGTCCGGCAGACGCCCGGCGCCGGGGAAGATTCCGCCGCAAAACCCGCCGTCTCCGCCGCCACGCCTGAAAACCCGGGTTTCGGGGAACCGTTCGATATCGCATTGAAAGGCGCGCCTCTTTCCACTCTTTTTGACGTGCTTTCCCAGCATTCGCACGCCTCTTTCTCCATCGGCGCCGACTTGGCTGAACGGAAATTTACTATATTCATCAAAAACGTGCGCCTGAACCAGGTGTTGGAGATATTGCAAAAGACGAAGGACCTGGATTTTGAGCGCGTCGGCACTACCGATAATTTCATAGTGCGGAAAAGCACCCGGCCCCCGCAGGAATTCCTTCCGCTGACACAGCAGGACCTGGCCGATCCGGTCCTGAACAGGCTGGTGACCGTGCGGGTGAAGAACGCCCCGCTTACCTCCTTTTTGGAGGTGATCTCGGAGCAGGCACGGGTCAATTTCATTGTCACCAGCGGATTTGAAAACACCCGGATCACGGCGTTTTTGAAAAAAGTGACCATTGTGGATGTGTTGCAGTTCCTGAAAGCCAGGGGATGTTCCGCTTCGCGTGTGACAGGGACCGATCTTTTTATAATCCGGCAGACGGCCGGCGCCCCGGATGGATTTTCCGACGCTGAAGGCAAATTCGGCGATAAAAAATACGAAGAAGCGGTCACGCTTTATAAAGAGCTCGCGGATAAATATCCCGATTCCGAAATGGCGGATTACGCCCTTCTCATGACGGCTATCAATTATGACTGGATAGCCGCCAGGGACAGTGATCCTTCCGTGCTTAAACGGGAAGAAGAAACCCTTAAACGCCTGATACACGATTACCCCAAAAGCACCCGCCTCGGCGACGCATATCTGTATCTGGGCCAGATATACTCCGGTTACGGCGGGGCGAAGACCCAGGCGATAGACTGCAAAAAAGCGGTGGAGTTCTATAATCTCGCGATCAAGAGCACATACCGCGACTGGGTCAAAGCTCAGGCGGAAACCAGGATAGCGCAGTGCTATGAACGCGGGGGTGAGAAAAACAAAGCCCTGGAAATTTACAAGAGGATAATAAAGCAATATCCCGGCGCGGCAATAACCGAAGAAGTGCGCCAGCTCCTTAAGGGAGAGGACCCACTGTTTGAAACGGGGTTAAACCTTGAGAAACAGAAAGAATATGGATTGGCCATAGCTGTCTATAAGCGGATAGCCGTGAAAGCGTCATTGCCGCAGTCTGTCCGCAAAGCGGAATTGCGCATCGGCGTCTGCCAGTCAGCCATGGGCGACGTGGATCCGGCCGTCAAAACTTTTGAAGCCTACTTCGCCAAATACAATCCCGGACCGGACGACGCCGTGTATTTCTACATGGGGCAGGCGCTTGAAAATGCGGGCAGGAAAGAAGAGGCGCGCAAGTACCTGAATAAGGCGAAGATAGCCGTTAAGCCGAAAATATAAACGCGTCACTGGGGTGGACGCCCCGGACAGAAAACAAGAAAGGCGCGTCAGCCTTAGGCTGACGCGCCTTTAAAACTTACTTATATGCTTACTTATGCTACATGCTGGGCGCCTGAAGAGTCTATCCAGACAATCTTGCCGTAGTAGTCCATGCTGAAGCTCGAGGCGTCGCTTGTCACCCTCTGGTCGTTCTTGTAAAGATAGCCTGAATCGTCCAGCCAGGCCACGTCCCCCGTGTAGTAGGACACTTTATAGTCTTTCACGTCTGTGCCGAGGCGGTTGTCGTTTTTATATAGGTAATTTGAGTCGTTCACCCATACCACGTCCCCGGTGTAATCCACTACTTCGTAGCTTTTTACGTCGTAGCCGATGCGAGTATCATTCTTATACAGGTAGTTAGAGGTATTCAGCCATACCACGGCCCCGGTATAGGATGAGACTTTGTATTCTTTCACGTCGTAGCCAAGGCGGTTATCGTTTTTGTAAAGATAATCCGAGGTGTTCACCCATACCACGTCACCTGTGTAATCCATCACCTGGTAGTTTTTTACGTCGTAGCCGAGGCGGTTGTCGTTCTTATACAGATAGTTCGAGTTATCCGTCCATATGACGTCGCCGGTATAAGCTGACAACTTGTATTCTTTCACGCCGGAGCCAAGGCGGTTATCGTTCTTGTAAATATACCCCGAGTCATCTTTCCATGCCACGTCGTTAGTGCAGCCGGTCTGGTAGTCTACAGCGCCCGTGCCCAGACGAGTCCCGTCTTTATAAATATAGCCTCCGTCCTGTATATAGACCGCGGGCGAATGACAGTTGGGATAGGGCTGGGGCGGGTATGGCGGATGTACGGGGCCGGGATGCGGATGCCAGGGTTGAGGCGGAAATGGCTGGGGCTGGACCGGATGTCCCGGCTGCTGCGGATGGAACGGCTGCCCGGGCTGGGGAATACCGTGATTCTGGTTTCCGGGGCCGGAGTGATTCATATCCTTAAGGCCGTTTATCAGTGTCTGCATGTCTCCGCCCTGCGCGTCAAAAGAGATGGTCTGGGCTGAAGCCAGGCGCGCATAACATATCAACGCCATTAACACCGCTATGGCGCTTTTGCCGGTTTTTGTCATTGTTTGTCCTCCAATTGGAATTTACCGCTGTTCCGCAATTATAATATAGCACCGATGGCGGCAGGCTTCAAAAGGCTAAAGTCCCTCTTTTTTCAGGTAAATGTCCCGGCAGAATGCCCTAACGGCCTATTGATATCGGTCAATATTCCGGCGCGGCTCCGGACTAAACACGCGGCTTAGTAGCCTGAATATGCTGCCAGTGCAGGTTGGAAGCGATGTCGGGATCGTAGTTGGGATTGTCGGAAAGGAGGTGCCCGCCATTGGAATTGGTCCGGCCCCGGCTGTAACCGCGTGGCAATTTCCCTTTTTTTGAAAGGCGCCGGCTTTGGTTTTTTTTACTATAATTAACTTATGCACAACACGATGAAGAGGCTTGAGGAAGTTATTGTAAAGGCTAACAAGCATCTTGCCCAGCTTAAGGAGGAGAACTCCGTGCTTAAAAAGCAGATAGAGCTGCTTAGTTCCGAGCGCGGCAAGTCCGTTAAAAATTCCACCGGTGCAAAAGAGCTTGAGGAACTTAAAATTAAAGTCAAAAAAAAACTTTCCAGGATTTGCGCCAGGATAGAAAAAGCCTCCGAATTGCAGCCTGGTTTATTTGAGGACGAAACAGATGACTAATACCGAAACTCCTATAACAATAAGGGGCCGCGCCATAACTGTTTCCGTGGAGGGGCTTTCACCTCTCGAAATAAGTTCCATAGCCGGCAAGGTTGAGGAAAGAATTAAGCGGATAGAGGCAAAAACAAAAATAGCCGACACTTCCAAGCTGGCCATACTTGCAGCTTTTGAATTTGCCACCGAATTGGAAAATTTAAAGCAGAAATCTGAAGTCAGCAGCGAAGCGGAAGAAAAAAAAATAGACGAGCTGGCGGCCATGCTGGAAAAAACCATGGAGAAGGGGCTGTTTTAATCCGAAAGTTGCCGTTACTGTTCCTCATCATAGTGAAAAATGTGATGAACAAAAAAATGCAACTTTCGGAAGGCTGAAGGCTTAGGGCTGAAGGCTGAAGTTGGAAAAATTTCCTTATACACCTTAAGTTTTAGCCTTTCCTAAAAAATTTAACTAAATTTTTTAGGGCTAACCGCTCGCCGCTTTTTCGGCTTGTGGCTTGTGCTCTTGTGACTTGCAACTTATTTATGTCCGACCAGCTTTTTGAAGAAGAACAAAACGCGGAAAACAGCCAGGAGCAGATGCCGCTGGCGGCCCGGCTTGCTCCATTGGAGCTTTCGGAGTTTTCCGGGCAGGAGCATATACTGGGCGAAGGTAAACTGCTGCGCCGCGCCGTGGAGTCGGATAACCTCAAATCCGCGGTATTCTTCGGCCCTTCCGGCACCGGCAAGACCGCTTTGGCGCGCTACATCGCTTCAAGAACAAAAGCCAGGTTTTTTGAGCTTAACGCCGCAACCGCGGGCGTGGCCGAGCTTAAAAAAATACTTGAATTTTCAAAAGGTCTCTCCGGCGGCATAGCTAAAAAACAGCGCGTGCTGCTTATCCTTGACGAGATACACCATTTTAACCGCACGCAGCAGGATGTGCTTTTGCCTTCCGTGGAAAAGGGCGAAGTCATTTTGATAGGAATGACCACGGAAAATCCGTTTTTCTACATCAACAACGCTTTGCTGTCGCGGTTTATAGTGGTTGAATTCAAGCAGCTTGAAGAAAGCCATCTGCGTGAGATACTGGCCCGCGCGCTTAAGCTGGAACTGGGAGTTAAAAGCCTGAATGTCGAGGTTTCAAAAGAAGCGGCCGATTATCTGGTTTCAAATTCAATAGGCGACGCCCGGCGCCTTTTAAACGCGCTGGAGCTTGCCGCCGTCACCACAAAGCCGGGTCCCAAAGGCGTAAGAAAAATTGATTTTGACACGGCAAAAGAATCCATACAAAAGCGCAGCCTGCGCTACGATAAAAGTTCCGACGAGCATTATGACCACATCTCCGCTTTCATAAAATCCATGCGGGGCTCCGATCCCGACGCCGCGGTTTACTGGCTGGCCAAAATGCTGGCCGCCGGAGAGGACCCGCGCTTTGTGGCGCGGCGCATCCTTATTTGCGCCTCTGAGGATGTCGGCAATGCGAACCCCATGGCCCTGGTGCTGGCGCAGAGCGCTTTTAACGCGGCGGAGTCGCTGGGCATGCCGGAGGCTCGCATAATACTTGCGCAGGCCGCCATTTATGTGGCCTGCTCGCCCAAATCCAACGCTTCATACATGGCCGTTAATGAGGCTATGGCGGAAGCTGAAAAAGGAAAGGAGCGCCCCGTGCCCATGCACTTGCGCGACGCCACAAAAGACGGAGAGGCCTTCGGGCACGGCAAGGGCTACAAATATCCGCACGATTTCCCCAATCACTATGTCGAGCAGGAATATATGCCGGAGCCTAAAACCTTTTATCGTCCCACTGACCAGGGCTTTGAAGCGGAAATAGCGAAGCGTTTGAAGCGGCTTAAGGAAGAGCAGAAGTAAGTAGTAAACGACAGGGTTCGCTGGGCCTGTCGGGGGACTGGAACGCAAAACCAGAATCGGGACACACCGTGCCCGCTCTTCGCATCCTCACCCTCCGCGCTATGTAAGCGTCGGGTTCCGGAGCGTTTTGCTTATCCAGCTCCCACGCCACCCGCTCCATTTAATTTTGTTGAACTCAACAAAATGCTTGTTCAAAAAGTTTTGTGTCAGGAAGCGGCAGGCGTATACGGACGCGGGTGCTGGTGGCGCCGGATTCGCGGGGCCTTCGCGAGGCTGAGGCTTACATAAGCGCCGAAGCCGAGTGGTGGAAGCGCGGCACGGTGTGTCCGCGCTGTCCCCCGCGATCCGGTCCACCGGCAGGCCCCGCGAACTTGCCAGCCTGCCGTTACCATGGCCAGTTTAGATACTATGGACCAGAAAATTTATACCGTCAGCGAGCTCAGCCAGGGCATAAAGTCCCTGCTGGAGGCCTCCTACCGGGAAATTTGGGTGGAGGGGGAAATTTCAGGGCTTAAGGTGTCATCTTTAGGCCATACCTATTTTGACCTGAAAGACGCGGCCTCCAATATTTCAGGCGTGCTGTTCCGCGGGTTCGCCGCCGGGCTTAAATTTGAACTGGAAAACGGCCTGCTGGTGCGCGTGCGCGGAAATATTACCACTTACGACAAACAGAGCAAGTATCAGCTGATGGCGCGCGAGGTCCAGCCCGCGGGACAAGGGCCCCTGCAGCTGGCTTTTGAGCAGTTAAAGAAAAAATTACAGGCAGAAGGCCTTTTTGACCCGGCCCGGAAGCGGCCCATACCCGCCCTGCCGCAGAAAATAGCGGTAGTCACCTCCCCCACGGGCGCCGCCATACGCGACATCCTTGCAATACTGAAGCGCCGCTACGCCAATCTGCATATAATAATAGCGCCGGTAAAAGTGCAGGGCGCGGGTTCAAAGGAAGAAATAGCGCAGGCCATAGAAGACCTGAACGATAATTTCCCCGACATAGACGTAATGCTGGTGGGCCGCGGCGGCGGCTCCATGGAAGACCTGTGGGCTTTCAACGAAGAAATAGTGGCCCGCGCCATAGCCGGCTCAAAAATACCGGTAATTTCCTGTGTGGGACATGAAACTGATTTTACCATAGCCGACTTTGTGGCGGATTTGCGCGCGGCTACGCCTTCGGCCGCCGCGGAACTGGTGGTAAAGAGCAAGGTGGAACTGGCCGCCAACATAGCGCAGCTGGAAAGACGCCTGCTGCAAAGCCTGCGCATCTATTACGAAAATCTCTCAGGCAAGTTCAGGCGTCTGGCTTCAAGCCGGGCCTTTGTAAACCCGCTGTTCCTGCTTGAAAGGCCGGTACAGCGTTTGGACAGCGCGGTGGAAGCTCTGTTTGACGGCGCAACGGACAAATTAAGGCGCTCCGGAGAGAAACTGAATTTGCAAAAAGAAAAGCTGAAAGCGCTCAGCCCGCTTTTCCCTCTTAAAAAAGGCTATGCCATAGTTAAAAAAACCGACGGTAAAGCGGTAAAAAAAGCCGCCGATCTGCGCGCCGGGGACAGGCTTTTACTGCAGTTCGCCGAAGGGCGCGCGGAAGCAGATGTGGTCACAAGCAGCGGGAAAACAGAGAAAGGGAATAAAGGCGGGGCCGGGCCGGAACAGGAGACTTTATGGTAAAAAAAGAAAAAACCGCGGGTTTTGAGGAAAAACTGGGTAAACTTGAGGAGATCGTGGGTAAGCTGGAAGATGAAAATACGCCCATAGAGGAATCTCTGTCCCTTTTTGAGGAAGGGGTGGTAATTTCAAAAGAGCTTTCGGAAAAACTGGAAGAGATAAAGCGCAAAATCGAGGTCTTAAAAAAAGACGCCGAAGGCAAATTGAAACTGGAGAAGTTTGAAGAGGAGAAAAGCGAGTAGTTGCGCAATATTCATGAAAGCCCGTCTTGATGTCACCTGTGTGGCCCGGGGTTTTTTTGAAAGCCGCGAGAGAGCCTTGCGCGCCATTATGGCGGGGCTGGTTACGGTAAACGGCAGGCCGGCGGATAAGGCGGGGCAGGCGGTGCGTGAAGGCGATGTTATTGAACTGGTCAGGCCGGACTGTCCTTATGTTTCGCGCGGCGGACTTAAACTTAAAGGGGCCCTGGACAGTTTTAAAATAAGCGTTAAAAATAAAGTCTGTCTGGATGTGGGGGTGGCCACCGGGGGGTTCACGGACTGTTTTTTGCAGGAAGGCGCGAAAAAAGTTTACGCGGTGGATGTGGGCATAGGCCAGATTCACGAGAAAATAAAGAATAACCCCAAAGTGGTTTTTATTCCCGAAACCAACGCCCGGTTTTTAAAGCCTGATCTGTTTCCCGAAAAACCCGAACTTGCCGCCATAGATGTGTCTTTTATCTCCCTTAAACTTATACTGGGCCCGGTTTTTGATTCCATCGCGCCGGGAGCCGAAATCGTAGCTTTGGTTAAACCCCAATTTGAGCTTGAGCCGAAACACCTCTGCAAAGGCATAGTAAAGACTGAAGGCTTAAGGCTGAAGGTGATGGAAGATTTGAGGGAATTTATGTCCGAAAAGATAAAGAATTATGAGGAAAAAGGCCTTATGAATTCACCGATAAAAGGCGCTAAAGGGAACCTGGAATTTTTGTGGTACTTGGGGAAGTTGGGAGTTCAGGGAGTTAAGAGTTCAGAGTTGTGAGTTTTGAGTTTTGGAATTTAAACTCCCAATTTCCTAACTCCTAACTCTCAACTCATAACTGTCAACTAAAAATATGGCTGTATCAAAATATAAACTAGGCTGTGCGGTGTGGGAATTCACCCTTGCCTGCAACCTGAACTGCATTCATTGCGGTTCGTCAGCGGGCAAAAAACGCAACGATGAGCTGACCACGGAAGAAGCGTTCAAACTTTGCGAAGACCTTAAAAAAACAGGCTGTTTGGGCGTGGCCCTTATGGGGGGGGAGCCTTTTTTACGTAAAGATTTCTGGCAAGTCGCCCACAAGATACGCGACCTCGGCATGGAACTCTCCGTAATCACCAACGGCATCATGGCGGATGAGGAAATAATGAAAAAGCTCGTGCCGCTTTCCCCGCGCGCCGTGGCCGTAAGCGTAGACGCCGCAACGCCGGAAATACACGACCATATCCGCGGCCGCGCCGGCGCTTACGCGGATTCCTGGAAGTTTATTGAACTTGCGCTCAAATACGAGCTGCCGGTAAGCGTGATAACTACCGTGCACAAGTTAAATATCGGCGAACTGGCAAAAATGCGGGAACAGCTAAAAGGCCGCGGGATCGCCTGGCAGGTGCAAACCGCCGGCTCCGAAGGCCGCCGTTTCGCAAAAGATCTGCTTTTGGACGAAGAAGAATTTTATTCCGTGGGCTTGTTTGTGGAATCCACCCGCCGCAATTATTCCGCGGAAGAAATGCCGGTTATAGGCGCGCATGATCTGGGTTTCAACTCAATGCTGCTCAAAAACACTTCGCTTCAAAAAAAATGGGAGGGCTGCCAGGCCGGGATCTCGGTTTTGGGTGTGCGCAGCAACGGAGATGTTCTCGGCTGCCTTTCCATAAACGACGATAAATATGTGGAAGGAAATGTCCGAAAGACCGGCGTTTGCGAGTTATGGAACAGCCCCGCCTCTTTTGCCGGTTCAAGACATTTTAAACCTGAACAGGCGGGCGCTAACTGCGCCGCCTGCAAATACCTTGACGTCTGCAAGGGCGGCTGCAACGAAATGTCGCTCATGAAAACCGGGAGTTTTCACAACGATCCCTGCTGCTTCTGGAAAATAGAGCAGCGCCTTTTTGGCAGGGAATTGCATCATCCGCTTAAACGAGCCATGCTCGGTCTTAAAGGTCTCTGGAGGCCGGTAAAGAAAGGCGGAAAATTTAAGAAGCTTTCGGAATTTTTTAATGGGGAGAGACCTGCCAAGTGATTCTAAGTTCTAAGCTCTAAACTCTAAGCTCAGTCTGCTATTATGAAATTAAATATCGGTTGCGGTTATAACCGCCTCGCGGGTTACATAAATATCGATTCAAATCCGGGCGCTCCGGCTGATAAAATAATGCCCGCGCATAATCTGGATTTTGCCGGCGGGAGCGTTGAGGAAATCAAGGCTTTGCAGCTTATAGAGCACCTTGGTTTTTTTAAAACGAAATATTTTTTAAGCGAATGCCGCAGGGTTTTGGAACCCGGCGGCCGCCTTATTATTGAAACCCCTGATATAGCTAAGACTTTTGAAGTTTTTCTCAATGGCGGCGAAGCTCAAAAAGAAGCCGCTTTGGGCTGGGTTTACGGCAGCGAAACAAAAGGCATGAACCACCTTTATTGTTTTCCGGCCGAGTTGCTGGCCGCTATTATTAAGGAAGCGGGTTTTGAAATAATTGAATCTGATTCCTTTTATTTTCAACCGAACAGGCCGGCTTTGCGTTTTAAAGCTGTTAAGGAAATTTCCCCTAAGGCGGATTTAGCGGCAGCACTGCGAAAACGCCTTGTTTCAACTGATATCCCCTGTTTTGAGGATGAAATAATGGTCTCTGAACAGGAAAAGGTGATAAAATCGCTCCTTTCGGCCCAAAGCCCGGACGCGGCCCTTGGACAGGCGGTTTACAGCGCGGAAATAACCGGAGAATATTTCAGTTTGCGCCCGTTCGGAGACGAAGGGGATTCCGGGCACAAAGCTGTTTGTGACCGCCTGGTTGAAATAAATTTACAGGGATATCTGATGACAGAGCTTGAAAAAAAGGCGGTTGAAGGCGTTTTTAGCGAAAAAGATTTTAAATTGGTTTTTGATGCCGGACTTGATTGTTTAAACAACTTTATTTACGGTAAAGCCGGGCAAGTCCCGCACTTTTTCCGAAAGGGCCAAAGTGCGGGGCAAGCGGGTGGCGGAATAACCGTACCTACCGGGCCAAAAGAGCGGGACCGGCCTCCAACACAAAAATCAAAAGTTTTTTCCCGCGCGTGCGCTGAAGATGTTTGCCTTAAAAAGTGGTTGTTCTATAAGGCTAAATTGTAAAAAATGGGTCTAATATTGCTTTGGATATTATTTGTCCGCTGAAATAAGTTGTATAATCTAAATACGGAAAATTTAGTATTTAGTAAAATCCAAGGAGACTACAAAAAATGAAGAAAGCATTATTATTGGCGCTGCCTTTAGCGGCGCTTACACTCGCGGTTGCCTGCAAAAAGCAGGAAGCCGCCCAGACCCCTGAACAGCCGGCCGCCACCCAGCAGGTTGCTGGAACCGCCGTAGAAGCGGCGCCTGTGGCCGTGACGCCTGCCCCGGTTGTGCCTGCCGCGACACCCGTTGCCAAGCCGACCGCGAAGAAAGGCAAATAGTTGCCTTAGGCCGTCTGATGACTGGAGCTGAAGAACTTAAGTTCTTCAGCTCCGGTATAATGCGGCACAGTCATAGGCTGGAAGTTTACCGGCGGACGTTTTAAAGCGTCCGCCGGTTTTGTTTTTAGGTGGAAATTGGTTAAAATAGCATTAACTAATTGATAAAGGGCGAACAGCAAATAGCACAAATAACTGGAGCGGATAGAATACACTCGCAGCTTGAGGGGTTAAAATGAAAAAGATTTATGAGCTTGGATCAAAAACCGGTTTAAACGCGGGCGAGTTGAATAAACTGGCTAAATTCGGGATTTTGGGGCTTGCGGCGCTGGCGTTTGCTTCTTTGGCCGCGTGTTTCAAAGACAATAAAACCGAACTCAAGCCCGCACAGCCTTCCGCCCAGGCGCAGCCGACAAATTTGCAGGAGCTTGCAAATTCCGTAAACACCAGCACCGCGCCGGCGCGTCCCAAGGACCGCGGCGATGGCAGCCAAAATTGCGGCCCATACCCCGGATATCCATGCGGCACCAAATATTACACCGTAAGCGTTTCGGATTTTAAAGCCTGAAAATTTTTACGAACCCTTATCGAACACCATGAGCGTTTCCGCGTGCGGAGTATTGGGATAGAAGTCAAAACCTACGGCGCGGACCAGCTTGTATTTTTCAAGGAAAAAGGCGGCGTCGCGCCCCTGCGTGATGGGGTTGCAGGATAAGTATATTATCCTTTTCGGGAGCAGCTCCATGATCTTTTTCACCACTTTGTTATGCAGACCGGCCCTGGGCGGATCAAGCACAAGAATGTCGGCGCCTTCAAGAAAGGCCGCGTCGGCTTTTTCAGACATTGAGCATAAAATTTCAAAGTGGGCCGCTTTATTGTTCGCGGCATTTAAGGCCGCGTATTTCGCGGCGTTCGGCACCGACTCCACCGCGTAAATTTTTTCCGCCATGTCGCGCAGCGACAGGCCTATGGCGCCGACGCCCGAATAAAGGTCTATCAACTTCCCGCACTTAAAAGTCGCTTCGCGGATTTCCTTAAGCGCCTCTTCAAAAAGATCAACATTGTTCTGGAAGAAACAGTCAAAACCGTAAGAAAGCGCCGTGCCGCCCGCTTTTTCGGTCACAAAGTCGTTTCCCCAGGCGTAAAGGATTTCATCCGCCGAGCTCATGGGGCTTAAGGGGTTTGAGTAAACCGCCATAAAACCGTTAAGCCCCGTGAGTTTTATTTCGGGCAAAGTTATGTCCTTGCGCTTTAAAAATAACACGGCTATCCGCTCATCGGAGCGTTTGGCTTCCCTGAAAACCAGGGTCTTTAGATCCGCCGTTGAAAGGCCGGTTTTATTCAGGGTCTCAAGTATTTCAAGCGCGAGGGCGTTTGTTTTTTCGCTCATCAGAGCGCAGCCCGCGGCTAAGATATATTTTTCCCTGAAGTTTCCGCGTTTGTGAAAAGCAAAAGCCAGTTTGCCTTCATGTTCGGTGAAACTGTATTCGATTTTTGTGCGGTAGCCGAAAAGCTCTTTGGCTTCGTAAAATTTATCCAGCCTTATGGTTTCTTTAGTGGTCTGGTAAAGCAGGTCTTCGATAAGGCCTTTTTTAGTTTCCGCCTGGTAGGAATACTCCATTATCTGCCAGGGGGAACAGCTTATGTAATGGTTTTCTTTGGCCGGTACGCGTTTTTGCGAGGGAATGACTATTTCAACCAGTTCCGCCTCCATGAAATTCCGTTTTTCAAAGGTTATCTTAACCCTCGCGGTTTCGCCGGGCAATACCCCGTAGCAGAACACAACTTTGCCGTCATGACGCCCAAGGGCTTTGCCCTCGCCGACTATTTTTTTAAATTCAAGCTCAATTATTTTATCCATTGTTAGGATTCGTGACAGAATAATATGGGCCTCCCCCTGGGGGCTGGCCGCTTTTGGGCTACGCCTTTGCGTCGTTCCGCTAACGTACGTGTAGTACGCGTCGCTTCACGCCGCTGCGGCTCGCTCCAAAATCGACTCAGCCAAATGTTCATATTATTCTGTCACGAGTCCTTAATATAATACAAAAAATACGATTGTCGTCCGGCGCACATCCTGCAGGCTTTAAGCGGGCGGCGGGATGGTGTAACTGAAAGTGCCTTGACGTTTGACGGACATTTCGGCAATACTATAGATGTCCGGCCTTTTCATATAAGCGCTCACAAGGTTTCTTTTTATCGGGGATATTGAGTTGCGAGTTAACAAATTATTCACAATTCCATAATCCGTATCCATTACAATGTCTTTATATGTCCAAGCGGCTGAACTTGCGGGTTGCCAAGTTTGCTAAAATATCGTAACTGCTCAGGTTGTCAGGTTCACGGTTCAGGGTTATCTTTTGCACAGGCGTTTTGGCCATTTGCAGGCCATAGGCTTTGATACGGCGCCTATGCATGTCTTGAAATTCAACCGTTGAACCGTGAACCTGGATAGTGACAATTTATGAACTTATTTAAACTCTTAGCCGTTTTCGTTCTTTCTTTTTCATTTGAGCAGTGTTTATGGGCCGGTTGGACGCGGCTAAATTCAGTTTACGGCTCATATGGCTCCGCCCCGGTTACTGTGTCAAATATGGTCACTATATCAAGTTATAGCGTGGCGCAGACTATCGGGTCCGAGGCGGTTGGCAGTTATGCGTTCAATTACTCCGGCGGGGAGCTGACTACGGGATATCTCTCACAATTTTATTCCACAAGGCTTTTCCCTGAAATACTGAGTTTCACTTCCGATAAGGGGATGGTATCGGGCGGAGTGTTGTGGGGGACGGGCGAGAGCTCCGCGCAGAAAGTGTTTTTTTCAAACGAAATGTCCACCTCATCCCTTTCACAGCAGGTGAGGGTAACCCAGGTTTCAGACCACCTGGCAGCCGCTGTCAATTCCACCTGGACCGTGAATGTGGCCTACCTGCCCCTTGAGAGTGCGGTGAGCATTGCTACCGGGTCGGCGGTCTGGGCGAAAGGCGGACTTTTTGCCATAAATTTCTCTTCAGCGCTCAAGGATCTCAACGGCCTGCCTGTCGCGTCAGGCGCTACGGTCTATTTCAGCGTGGCCATGGACAAGGACCAGAATAATGTGTCAAAGCTGGCAGGCGACGATTCCGTGCGCATTAACCTATCATCGGAGACTTTTGGCAGCGATTTTTTCGTGGTGCTCTCAACCTCCCAGGATTCACAGGCTATAAGCGCCGCCAACGGGAAAAACCTGTACGGGTTCCTGCCGCTCAAAACGCTGACTGCCGCCTCATACGATGTCAGCGGCAGCACGATCCAACCCTTAATCCCCTGGACCTTGCGCTTTGACTACAAGGACGCTGATAATAACGGCATAGTGGACGGAACGAACCCGAAGGTGAAAGTAAGGAATCTTTCCGTTTGGTGGCTTAACGATGATGTGAAGACCTGGGTGCGCCAGAACGGCGCCGTGATCGACAGGACCGCGCGCACGGTTTCTTTAAATACCGGGCATTTTTCAACTTATGCGCTTATGTCTTCTCCGGATGAAGATGTTTCATCGGTGCACGCGTACCCCGTGCCTTTCAGGCCCAACGCAAGCGGCGCCGCCAGAAGCGGCACTTGGGCTGATGGGATAAGGTTTACTTCGCCTCCGGTGCGCGGGAAAATAAAAATTTATACCATAAGCGGCAGGCTGGTCAAGGAGATTGATATCGCTCCAGCCACTATTATTAACGGCGAGATACCATGGGACGTAAAGAATTCGGATGGAGAGTTGGTGGCAAGCGGGGTTTATATTTGGGAAGTTACTTCCGGCTCTAACCGCAAGACCGGAAAACTTGTAATTATAAAATGAGAACCTGGGATATTAAATTTTCACCTTTTTCGGCGCTCCGCGCGGCGGCGGTTCTTTGCGCTTTGTTCTGCCTGGCCGCTCCGTCGCTGGCCGGAACCGGGGCGTCAGGCCTTGAATTTTTGAGGATAACGCAAAGCCCGAGGGCCGTAGCCATGGGCGAGAGCGGGGTAGGCATGTACGGCGATGTCCTTGCCGCCTGCCAGCTTAATCCGGCGGCTTTGGGTCTGACCGATTACAAGGAAGCGAGCGCGGTTTACAGCTCCTGGATAGAAAATCTTAGCATGCAGCAGGCGGCCTACGCCCAGCCTTTTGCCAAAGGCGGAGTGCTTGCCGGCTCCATAGCGCTTTTGCAGACGGGGTCTATTGACGGTTACGATGAGTACAACAGCCCGACAGGTTCGCTTTCCTCCTCCGATAAGGCTTTTTCGCTTGCCTACGCGCGCAGGCTTTTCGGACCCTGGGATGACAAGCGCTTCGGCCTTTTCGGAGGGGCCGCTTTAAAATACGCCAGTGAGACCCTGGGGCCGGTGTCGGCAGGAACCACGCTTTACGATATAGGCCTGCTTTCCGTTAACCGGCGCGGCGATTCGGTTGTGGACATAGGCTTTTCCATCCAGTCGCTTGGAAAAGGGCTGAAATTCGATTCCGTTCAGGACAAGGCCCCGACTGTCTACTCACTGGGTTTTGGCTTTATAACTCCGCTTTACGGTGACCCGCTTTCGCTTGCTTTTGACATAAAAAAACCGAATGATGAGAAAGTTTATTGTTCCGCCGGGCTTGAATATCTGACTAAAAAAATGCTGGCCTGGCGAATGGGCTGGGTATCAGCCTCGGATTTGGGCAGCGGTTTGCGCTTCGGGGTGGGATTTAATCTTAAGTTCATCCAGCTTGATTACGCCCTGGCCAGTCTGGGTAAATTCGGCCTGACTCACCGCCTGAGCGCGGCTTACAAGTTCGGCCATCCCGTGGAAATTTCTCCGTATCTAAAACCCGACCAGGAAAGGGCGATGCGGAAACTTGAGCGGGGCAAAAAGCTTATGGCGGACGGTCGCTATTACGAGGCTATGACGGAATTAGGGGAAGCCATAGAGCTTGACCCCGCACTGAAAGAAGCGGTTACGCTGCTGCGCGGCGCAAGAAGGCAGATGGAAACGGAGAAAGAATAATGTCCCGCGGATTCTGCCTGAAGTCCGCCGCCGTCTTTCTTGCCGTTTCAGCTTTTTCGGAAATACGGGTTTTTTGTTCTTCTCCGGAAAACGGGCAGAACTTTACGCAAAGCGCCGGGTTTTACGAGCGCGGCGAGTATAAAAAGGCCATGCTTGGTTTCATGGATGTGCTTATAGAAGAGCCCGGCAACGCCGCGGCCGCGCGCTATCTCAGAGACTCCGGCGCCATGCTGGACAGACAGGAAAAGAACGGGATTATAGAAGAGAAGGACAGGCTTTTGCGCGAGGCCGCGGCATTGAAAGCCGCCAAAGCACGGCTCCGTGAAAATCAAAAAAGGCGCCTGAAAGCGTGGAAAAGCGTTTATTCCGATGTGGTAAAACTCGCCGGCAGCCCGGAAACGCTGCGGGAAGCCGTGCTGCAGTATGAGGTTTTCCTTAAAAAAGCGCCCGCGTACTCGGATGGATATGCGCGTTTTACTTCGGATAACGCCGCCATAAAAAAGAGGTTTTATAAAACCATGAAAAGCTGTTATCCCGTACTGTTTCAGAACAGGGATTCCGTTGACGCAAGGGATCTGGCCACGCTTTTTTTCGCCACGGGCTCGGAAAGCGATTCCCCGTATAAATACGTGAATACACAGGGCACGGAGCAGATGCTGGGCAAAATGCAGGAAGTGAGCGGTTTTGAAATAACGGCGGAAACAGGATATAAAACCGCGTCCGACGCTTTCCGGTTTTATGCGGACGGAAAATATGAAATCTCGCTCGGGCTTTGGAACCAGCTTCTGGCCGGAGACCCGTCAAATGAAGAAGCCGTTTTTTACCAGAAACTGGCTGAAGGAAGGGTCCGCGAGAGCTCCGACCAGGCCGGCGCCGCGCGGCTTTATGAGCAGGGGGTAAGGGAATTTTCAGCCGGAGATTATGCCGCCGCCGTTAAAAGCTGGCGGGATTGTATTGCGCTTGAACCGGGAAATAAAAAAGCGGAGCTCGGCCTTAAAAAAGCGCTGGAATTTACTGGTGAAAAGCAGTAATTGCCGATAGGAAAGGCTGAAGGATCAAGGTGGAGAAAGGTGTCAGGTGAGGAATGATGCAAAAATGTATTAAAAACAATAATTGTTTTTTTGGCTTCGGTCTTAAACCTTCAGCCTTAATCCCTAAGCCTTCAGCCAGTGTTTCTCTGGAGGAAAGTATGGTTTTTAAAAAAGTTTTTCGTCTATTTGCCTTTGCAGGTTTGTGGCTGACCGCTTTTTCCGCTTTTTTAAGCGCGGCCGTTCCGCAGGGGATAATCTACCAGGGAACATTAAGAAAAGACGGCGCCATATACACGGGCACCGTGCCAATGAAGTTTAGAATTACTAATGCAGACGGAGGTCAGGAATACTGGACCAGCGGGTCAACGGATGTCGCCGTGTCCGCCGGTCTTTTTAGATATGTCCTGGGCACGCCCGCCGGGAATTTCGCGAATATAGATTGGCAGACGTTTACTCCCTATGTGGAAGTAACGGTGGACGGCAATCTTCTGCCGCTGGAACCCCTGCTTTCTTCGCCTTATGCCCTGCATGCTCTTACCAGCGTAACCAGCGCGGGCGCCAAGGGGCTTTTTACCGTTACCGACGGCGATATAATAATTTCCACCGCTGTCAATGGTTCATCAAAGGGAATAGTTTTTCAGGACGGCACAAAACAGATCACTGCCGGCGGAGCAAGGGCCTGGGCATTTTCAGGCAACAATCTATACACCACCAATACCGGCGGCAATGTCGGTATAAGTTCAGACACCCCGTCGTACAGGCTTGTGGTATCTTCCGGCGCGGGTGAAGCCGGGATCATGCTTATGGTATCCACCGGCTCTTCCAGCGTTTTTCAGGTTACGGGTTCCGGCGGGGTGTATGCCAACCGTTATTACGGGGACGGGTCGGGCCTGAGCGGCGTATCCCCCGCCGATACCCTGGGCACACATATAGCCACCACCACGCTGAACATGAACGGGAACCAGATTATTAATATTACGTCGCTTACCGTAACCGGGATGTCGGGTATGAATTCACCCAGGGTCCGGTTCGCGCAGAATGTGGAAATAAGCTCAACTACGGCCTCCCTTTACGGCGGGCTGGCCATTTCAACTAATGTTTATCTTGTTCCCGGCGCTAAATATTACGGCAACGGCTCTGGGCTCACTAATCTGCCTGAAACAGATCCGGTTTTCACTGGGCATGTGGCCTACGGCATCGCAGCCGGAGACATATCAAACTGGAACACGGTCTACGGTTGGGGAAACCACCAGACGGCCGGTTACGCGAAAATCAGTTCCGCGCAAACATTTACCGGCATCAATACCTTTTCTTCAACCGCGTCCTTCACGGCCATTAATGGCGTTCTGCCGGGTGTGTATATCTCGTCCGGTTTGATAGTTGCCAACGGAAATATGGGAATAGGTACGACAAATCCCCAGGCGAGACTTGATGTTAACGGCGGTATTAAGCTGGGCAACACCCCGGCAATCGTTCCCGCCGGCACCATGAGGTATGCCGGCGGCCTCTACGAGGGCTATAATGGCAGTGCCTGGAACGCCATGAGCGGCGCTTTCACAATAGATAATTCCGCTCTGTGGATGGGGGCCGACGATAATATTTATCCCGTTAAGGTTTCTTCAAATGTAGCCATTGGTTCAATGGATGCCGGCACAAGCAAGCTGCGCGTGACCGGCGCCACCGCCAATAACTTGACCAACGCGTTCCTTGCCGAAGATTTCCTGCTCGCGCCGCTTTTCACGATCCGCAACGACGGGAAAGTATGGGTCGGCCCTGTAACCACTCCCGCCGCGCGGCTGGAGGTGCAGGCGGCAGCGGGAGACAGCTACACGCAGATATGGCGCGATTCCGGCGGTGTGCTGAAGGCCTCCATATCTGATACAGGGGTTCTGGCCGCGGACGGTTCCTTCTTGACTGGCGTTATTCATACCGAAGCAGACCCGGTTTTTGAGGCGCAGAAAGCCGCTTTCGCGAAAATTGACTCCTCGCAAACGTTTACCGGCAGCAATACTTTTTCTTCAACGGCGGCTTTCACGGCCCAAAACGATTCTCTGCCGGGCGTATATATATCGTCCGGTTTGACCGTTGCCAACGGAAATGTGGGGATCGGCATGTCAGGCGCGGCCGCCCGGCTGGATGTGCGGGGGGCAGCGGGCGACAGCCCCACGCAGATCTGGCGCGATTCCGGCGGAACCATAATATCCTCCATGTCCGCGACGGGTGTGCTTATGGCTTCACAATTCATAGGCGACGGTTCCGCGCTGACCGGTGTGTCCAACGTTGATACCCTGGGTACCCATCTAGCCACCACCACATTGAACATGGCTAATTATGACATAGTCGGGGTTTCCACTATAACGGTCAGTTCCATCACAAGCGCCGGCGCGGGCGTGGTATTCAGCACTAACATATTCACTAACGGCAATATCATCAGTTCCAACTTCGCCGGTTCGGGCCCTCGCTGCGTATACGCGGACAGCTCCGGAATGCTCCAGCTGGCGGGAAGCGCCTGCGGCACGGGCGGCACCGGATCCGATAACCTCGGCAATCATACGCTGACCCAGAACCTGATAGTCGGCAACTACTGGATTTCCCACGACGGGAGCGCCGGAGGATTGACCGTGAGCGTAAGCAGCAATGTGGGCGTCGGCATACCCGTAGCCGCGACGCGGCTGGATGTGCAGAGCGCTCCAGGCGACCCATACACGCAGATATGGCGCAATTCCGGCGGAAACATAATATCCTCCATGTCCGCAGCGGGTGTTATGTCGGCCGCAAAATTCATAGGCGACGGCTCGTCCCTGGCCAATGTTTCGGGCTCGGATAATTTGGGCAATCACACGGCCACCACAGACCTGAACATGTCAGAGAACCAGATAATTAACATTGCGTCGGAGCAATTCGGCTCAAATATTATAATTAGTTCTGCCGCGGCCGCCAATTACGGCGGGGTCTACTTTTCCACGCATGTTTACCTGCCGCCAGGCGCCAAATATTACGGCGACGGCTCGGGGCTTACAGGCGTTTCAGGTTCGACGGCCACCCAGAACCTCAACATGGCCGGTTACCAGGTGTTAAATGTTTCTTCGCTCAGCGTAACAGGCGCTTTGGGCATAGGGGCGGCGAAGATCCGGTTCGCGCAGGATGTGGAAATAAGCTCAGCCGATAGCTCGGCAAAGGGGGGAGTATACGTTTCCACGCATGTTTACCTGCTGGCAGGCGCAAAATATTACGGGGACGGTTCCGCCCTGAGTCTGCCGCCTGAAGCGGACCCGGTTTTCACGGCGCAGGCGGCCAGTTACGCGAAACTTAGTTCCTCGCAAACTTTCACCGGCTCCAATACCTTTTCTTCAACGGCGGCCTTCACGGCCCAAAACGATTCTCTGCCGGGAGTGTCTATATCGTCCGGTTTGGTAGTTTCCAACGGGAATGTGGGAATGGGTATAGTGACAGGCAATGTCGGTATAGGGACGCTGAACCCGCAGGCGAAACTTGATGTGAACGGCGATATCAAGGTCGGCGCCTTGACCGGAGTCGCAGGTGATGGCAAGATCCGATTTACGGGCACCGCTTATCAGGGCTATTATTCGGGTGCATGGCACGACTTGAACGGTACCTCCACGAACGACAATTCCGCATTGTGGACCGCCGGAGCGAATACGGTTTATAATACCAACACTTCTTCCGGTGTGGCGATCGGCACCACCGATGCCGGAAACAGTAAACTGCTCGTGATCGGCACTACGAGCGCTAATACTGAGAACACGTTTCTGGCTAAAAATTCAGGTTCAGCTCCGCTGTTTATAATCCGCAACGACGGGACGGTGGGGGTTGGAACTCTCACCCCCGCGGCCCGGCTGGAGGTGAAGGGGGCAGGCAGCGACCTTTACACGCAGATTTGGCGCAATTCCGGCGGGACTGTAATATCTTCCATGTCCGCCGCCGGCGTGCTTATGGCTTCAAAATTCATGGGTGACGGCTCGGCCCTCGCTGGAAGCATGCACAACCCGGCCACCGCGGACCTGAACATGCAGGGCTACAGGGTAATAAATGTTTCCACCATAACAACGTCCGGCGCTTCAGTGCAGTTCACTACCAATGTTTATGTGGGCGGACATGCCGCTTTCGGCAACGCGGCCACAGTCGAGGTCTCAACCGCCGTTTTTATGTCTGAGATCTTCGGTAATATAAGTCAGGATAGTTATGTTTTGAAAGCACATGGTAAGGTTGATAATAATTCCGGTGGTGCGGATACCGCGCTATATGGCGGCAGTTTTAGCGCGGCGACGAACCAGGAAATCGGCAACTACTCTTTCCCAACTCTTACCGGTGTTATTGGCAATGCCATGCAAAAAAACGCAGGCAACTTAACCAATGCTTACGGCGTTTCAGGAATAGGCAGCCAGTTTGGAGGCACGATAACAAACGCTTACGGCGGAAACTTTAAATCGATAGCCTTTGGGGCGGCTACGCCCGCCATTACAAACGCTTACGGTGTTTTCGCCGGAAACTCGGTAAGAGACAGTGGGGCTTATATAACCAATTCCTATGCTATTTTTGCCTCAATACCTGATTCTATAGGCCATATAGATAACAGCTATGGGCTTTATATAGGGGATCAGTCCGGTTTCGGCACCATAAAAAGTTTCAACCTTTACTCCAAGGGGGCCGCCTCAAAAAACTATTTTGAAGGCAGTGTGGGAATAGGCGTCGAAGCTCCGATAGCTCAATTGCAAATTTCAACCGTCGCAGGGTTTTCAGGCAATATGCTGGTGATCTCCACAGGGAACGCCAATGTTATACGCATGACCGGCGCCGGCGGGATATACGCAGCTAAATACTACGGCGACGGCTCGGCTTTAACCGGTATTTCGGGCGGCGGAGGCGGCAGCGATAATCTGGGCAACCACACGGCTACCACAGATTTGAATATGCAAGGCAACAAGATACTAAATGTGCCCAGTATAACCGCGATCGGAGCTTCAGTGCAGTTCGCCACCAATGTTTATGTGGGCGGGCATGCCGCTTTCGGCGTCGGTTCCACGCTGGAGCCCGTCGGCAATATAGTGAATATAGATGAAACTTTTTCAGGGGGGGCTCTGGACCTTACTGGGGATACCGGGTTAACGGTTAATGCCGAGATCGATCCGGCTGCGGGTTCGTTGCCCAATACCTCGCTGACAGGGGCTGGTTTCACTGCCAATTACGAAAATTCTTTAGCTATGTTGATAGGCGCCAGCGGCCTAGCTACAGCATCAGGCGGAGCAGGGATCGTAGTAAGCACAATGGCCGGGGTGTCCGGCATTGCTGTTAATAGCAATAATGGGAATGTGAGCAACGCCTTGGGCGGAAACTTTATCATCATGGCCGGCAACCCCTACGATGGAAGCGGGACGGGGACAGTGAATAAAGCTATGGCCGTCCGCGGTTGGAACACCCTTCAGTCTCCGACGGCCAATATTACCAATGCTTACGCGTTGTTTGCGGAAACTCCCATGGGTTCCAATAGGATCGCCAACAACTACGGTCTTTATATTAACGACCAGTCCGCCTACGGGACCTCCAGCAGTTTCAACCTTTATTCCAAGGGCGCCACGGCTAAAAACTATTTTGAGGGGTCAGTTTCTATCGGGGGAAAGATAGGATTTCCTTCTAAAACGATAAGTGAACTGAAGGGGATTACTCCGGCGCTTGGAGAGGTATATTATTGCAGCGACTGTTCACCGAAGAAACTAGTGGTTTCAACAGGCACAAGCGCTGGGAATTTCGCCGACGTGGCAGGCGGAACATTTAAATAAAAAGCAAATTGTTCCCCGCAGGTTTGCCGGCGGCATAGTTAATGAGGGGCTGATGACTTTTTAGCCGCCCCGGTTCAAAATATTAAAATGTTCGATTTTAAAATACCCGGTTTTAACGTTGATTGGCGTAAATTAAACCTGCATTTTACCTCCTGGCTTGTTTTTACGGCCCTTTCCCTTAATATAATCATTTGTTGGATACTTTATGCCAAGGCGCCGTTGGGGGAAGCCCGTTCCTGGGCGGCGGCCGTCCCAGGCGCCGTTTTTTTTTATAATCCGGGTTTTGCGCCGCCGCTCCCTGTTTTCGCGCTTAAAATACTTATGTTTGCAGGCCTTGGGTTCAGGACGGCTTTAATGATCTGCGGTTTCTCGGTTTTCTCGGCTCTTGTTATTTTCACGCTTTTTGCTTTTGGCAAGCGCTATGGCTCCGTAGCCGGTTCCATGGCCGCGCTTTTTACGGCGGCAAATCCTTACTTCGGTTATTACGCAGCCCAGTCAAGCTCAAACCTGTACGCGGCTCTTTTTCTCGCGCTGTTCTGGCATTATAATTCATATGAGGTTAAAACACTTAAAAAGTCCGTTTTCGCGGGGCTTTTCGGCGGCCTGGCCCTGCTTGCACGCCTTGACTGCGCCTTTGTTATAGCCTTGCTGGTTCTCTTCGAAATTATCCGCGATTTGCGGCTTGAAAGAATAAAAGCCGCCGCTATTTCCATAAGCCTCGCCTGTCTTATCGCCGCGCCGTATCTGGTTTACCAGAAAAAACAGTATCGCAATTCTTTCTATTTACAGGAGCAGTCTTTAAGGCGCTGGGCGAACATAGATAAGTACGCCTATAAGCCGGCTCCCGACATGGAAACAGAACCGCTTAGCCTTGGCGGTTTCGTGCGCAGAAATGGCGCGGCAGGTTTTGCCAGAGCCGCTTTTAAAGGTTTAGGAATAAGCCTTGGCGCCGGTCTGCCCCATGCCTGTTACTATAAGTTCAGTATAGTTCTCCTTTTTCTCGGGGTTTATTTTGCTTTCTCGCTCAAGATATACGCTTTACTGTTCTTCTTTGCCGCTTCGCTTGTGCCGCTATTGCCGCTTGCGGCCATAGCGCAGGTGCCGGCTACCGGGGGGATAGAACCCAGGTATTACCTCGCTTCACTTTGGGTTTTATGCGCGTTCGCGGGCCTGGGGCTGCAGGAATTCCTTGTCTGGGGAATGAAGGAATTGCTGGAAAGGAAAAAGCCGGCTAATAAATAACGATCGCGTTTGCGGACGCCGTGCAATGTGCTAAAATTGATTTAAAGCAGAGGCTGGCGGTTAGAGGCAAGGGGTTTAGAGAAGAGAAAGGGCGAGTATAAAAGCCTCGTAATAAAAACTCTTTCCCTATTCGCTAATCTCTATACGCTATTCTCTTCTCCAAGGTATTTTACTATGAATATAAAAAATGAATATAAATTTATAGCTTCGGTGATCTTAATGTTCTGTTTGCCGTTCTTCATTCTAAGCGCTCATTTTCTTAGTGGCGCGAGGGAACTGCTGACAAAAGACACCTTGTCTTACCTTGAACTGCGCACACGAACCGCCTCAGGCATTCTGTCCTCGGTGTTGTCCGTCAACTATGACCTGTCAAAAATAACCGCAGTTAAGGATTTTTACGCTTCAACGCCCGCCGGAAAAAAATCTTTTCTTGAAAGGAGGATGAGGGAAAACCCGAGCGTTTTTTCCGAGTTTTCGGTGCTGAACCGCTCAGGCCTGGAAATCGCGCGTGCCGGAACCGCTTCTCTTAAGGATCCGAAAGATTATTCTAAAGAAGCTGTTTTTAAAGAGGCGGCTAAAAGCGCGCAATCCGCCGGCGCGGTGGAATTCGGCGATTATACCCCTCCCGCGCTTGTGCTTATGGAACCGGTATCGTCCGTGAAAAGCGCCAAGCCCGATTCTTTCCTGCTGGGCCGCCTTAGCCTGGCGTACCTTGGAGAGATCGCAAGGCTCATGGGCAATAATTCCTGGGGGAATTTCGGCCTTTTGGACGGAGGGGGGCAGATAATAGCGGATTCCATGGGCCGCTCTATAATCACCCCCGGCCTGAAAGCCCCGCCTGAAGTGCTTAAAATGGTGGCGTCAGCCTCCGATAAAGAGCTTACCAGCTTCATGAGCGAAGTTTTTTTCAGAGGGCGCACTTATTTGGTTTCGGTTTCAGCGGTGAGCGGCACTAAATGGTGGGTTTACGAAATTATGGACGCGGCCGATATGCCCGCCTATACCAGTTCCGCGTGGGCTAAACGCATTGTTTTTTCCGGCATTTTACTTATAATAATTTTCGGTTTTATCACCTATAAACTGGCCCAGACCTGGCTTGTGGACCAAGAGCAGCGTATAGAGTAGAGGGGATAGGGCTTAGGAAAGGAGTTCCTTATTTCTGCAACTCTATTCTCTCCCGTCTGCCCTTGCTTTTCCCTAACCCTCTAACCCCTCGTCTCTAGCCCCTGCTGCTATAGGCCCTTTGGGTAATTGCGCGGTGGGCCTTTTTGCTCTTGAATTTCCGGTTTTTATGCCTTATAACTTCAGAGAATGAATCCATCACTATTTTTAAAGGTGCTGTTTTCCGTTTTGTTAGCAGCACCCTGCGCGGTTTTTTCGTCTCCTGAGACGGAAAGGCAGGGCGCTGCCGCGCTTTTTGACGGTTCCGGACCGGCGGCCGTCGCTGAGCTGTCGCGCTCACGCGGTAAGACGGATTTAAATACCCAGTTCCTTCTGCAGATGAAGGAAATTATGTCTTCCGGCGCGTGGGACGGCCCCATACCCCAGGCGCGGCAGTTTATGTTCACCAATGACAGGGAAGGCTGGACGGCCCAGGCGCAAAGCGTGGGGCTTGAAGGCTTTTTATGGACTAAAAAAGAGCTTGAGGGCAAATACGGCACGGGGCCTTTTCTGCATCACATGAACGATTATTTTGTGTTTCTGGACGATTTGCTTAAAGAAGTTTCCTGGACTACCGACCTGAGGACCGCGCTTAATAACCTGAAAGCTTCGGCCATGTCCCCGGAAGAAAAGAACGCGAAGCTTAACGCCATCCTTGAAAATTATGTTTCAGGCCTTCAGGCGAATATAGCCAAATACGATGCCGCCGCCTGGGCGAAGAAAGCCCGCATTTATGAGCTTTTCCCCCGCGCTTATAATCTGGCCGGAAGGCGCTCCAGCGCCGGTTTCAAGTCCCCGCGCGATCCTTCCAAAACGCTTTTTTTCAGGGATTTCAGGGCTTCTGATTTTGACGTGATAAAGCGCATGGGCTTCGATACCGTGTGGCCGATGGGGATACTTCCCATAGGCGTGCGCGGCCAGACCGGCACGGGCGGAGGTTCGCCTTATTCCATAAGCGACCATTCCACCGTCAACCCGGATCTGGGCACCGAGGAGGATTTTAAAAAATTCGTCTCGCTGGCGCATCAGGCCGGCCTTAGAGTCATAGTCGACTTCGTGGTCAACCATACCTCGCTTGATTCAAAGCTGCTGGCCGAAAACCCGGACTATTTCGTCAGTTTCCGTTACGACGGCGCCTGCCCGAAAGACGGCTATTTTGACTATACCTGGCAAGGCGCCAAATATTGCGTGCACCACGGCGGTTTTGAATACGGAGGAGGCGTTTCAAGCTGGATAGACACGGCCCAGATAAATTACTCGAACCGCAACCTGCGCGACCGCATGACAGCCATTGTAAAAGGCTGGGTCACAAAATTTGACGTGGACGGTTACCGCGTAGACATGGCTTACCTGGCGCTGAACAATGTGTTCTCCCACACCTGGCAGAAGTCCATGCCGCACGATGAATTTTTCCGCCAGCTTATCTGGACGGTGAAAGCGGCCAAGCCTTCAGCGGCTTTCATGGGCGAAGCTTACGCTTTCCAGGAAGATCTGGCAGCCTGCGGTTTTGACACGCTGTACAGCAAGTACGAAACCGGCCGGCCGGAAGGCCAGACCGGCTGGTATAACGCTACCGAGAGCGGGAACTCCGGCGAGATGCAGAGCGCGGTCAACAGGGCCGCATTCCTGGCCTGGCAGAAGGGCGGGGCCGGTTCCGTGAATTTTGTCGGCAATCACGACGAGTCCGCTCCTGAAAAGATATACGGCAAAAGGCTGCCGGCCGCTCTTATGCTGACCATGCTTTATCCCGGCGCCGTAATAAGCTACTCGGGCGCGGAAGTAGGATATGACGCTTCCATACCCGGCGGCGAGCCCAAGCCGCTTCCTTTCAGCGTTCCCTGCGAGATAAACTGGTCGGGCGGGGACCCCTGGGTAAAACAGACCTACCAGACGGTGTTTTCAGCCTCCGGAGATTTAAGGGCGCAGCTTGGGGACTATGATATAGAACCGCTTTGGCCGCCGCAGGGACAGACCTGGGTCGGCTATATCCTTAAGTCTAAAACGGTTCCGGGGCTTAAGAAGGCGGTTATAGGCAATATCACCTGGAATTATACCGGGGCTAACATCCCCGCGTTCAATTTCAGTTCCGGCCTGCAGAGCGGTGAATACCGGATAATAGATTTAAAGTAAGGGCATTTGGTAGAATATGGGGGGAAAGGGGCGCTGGTCATAGCCCCTGGTTCCATAACTTAACGAGAGATTCCATCGATCTCACGGCGTTACCGGCTTTTTGGGCAGAGCCGGTTATATGCTTTAAGGAATTTTGTGCTGCGCGCCAATCCACACTTGATAGAAATCAATACCAGGCTCTGGCTTAAAGACCTTCGTAAGAAGTACGCCATGGCCGACATGACGCTTTCCACGGTGCCTGAGGACGAATGGCTGGGCCTGAAACACCTGGGTATCGATATGGTGTGGCTGGTTGGCGTGTGGCAGACAAGCCCGGAATCGGAACGCATTGCCCGCGAGTCAGCCGGTCTGCTTGAAGAAATAAAAAAAATCTCACCGGAATTTACAAGCTCGGCCATAGGCGCGTCGCCTTACGCCGTGTTTGAGTATAAGCTCAACCCGGAACTCGGATTTGAATGGGAATTGAAAGCCCTGAAAGAAAAGCTTAATTCCATAGGCATGAAGCTGATAGTTGATTTTGTTTCAAATCATACCTCAAAAGATAATCCCGGCGTTGACCAGGCGCCTGAGTGTTTTATCAGGGGCGGCGAAGACGATTTTAAAGCCCACCCGGGCTGGTTTTTCCCGCGCGAGATAAACGGGGTGAAAAATTACATCGCCTACGGGCGCGACCCGAATTTCCCGGCCTGGACCGATACCGCCCAGCTGAATTATTTCAACCCCGCCACCAGGGAAAAGATGCTTTTCAACCTTATGCGCATGGCTGAAATGTCGGACGGAGTGCGCTGCGACATGGTGATGCTCACCTTAAACGACGTACACGAAACCACCTGGGGCGACCTTCTTGGCAAGGCGGGCTTCAAGAAGCCGGAGCGTGAATTCTGGGACGACGCCATAAAGTCCGTGAAGGAAAAATATCCGGAATTTATATTTTTAGGCGAGGTTTACTGGGGTCTTGAATGGCGCGTGCAGCAGATGGATTTTGATTATACTTACGACAAGGTTACCTACGACCGCCTGCGCTTTCTGGGGCCCCAGGATGTTAAGGGGCACTTGCGCGCGGAGAAACTTTACCAGAAACGCTCGGTGCGCTTTATTGACAATCACGACGAACAGCCCTCTTTAACGGTCTTTGGCCGGGAGAAGGCGTTTGCCGCGGGCGTTATTATTTCCACCATTAAAGGCCTGCGCTTGTATAATGAAAATCAGCTGGACGGCATCCGCTACCGTGTGCCGCTGCAGCTCAAGGAAATTTATAACCGCGTTCCGGACACGGCGGTCAGGAAATTTTACGAAAAACTTTTAAAAATAACCGATCATCCCGCTTTTCACGGAGGAGAATGGAATTTGCTTGAGGTGCGCGCCTGCTCCCCCCAGGATAATACAAACCGCAATATATTGGCCTGGAGCTGGGTGCAAAGGCGCACCATGAAGATAGTGGCGGTTAATTATTCCGCCGCCCCGTCCTGCGGGGTAGTGAATGTGTCCGTGAAAGCGCAGGGTGAGAACGCGGCCCTTTTTGAGGAAATTTCAGACCGCTTCTTTTCCTTCAAGGCTGAAGATGTTTCCCCGGGCCTGAAACTCCAGCAGATGCCGCCCTACTGTTCCTACATTTTTGACGTGGAGTTTTAAGGCAGCGTTTAGCGAATAGCGAATAGGGGTTAGGGAAGGAATTCCTTATTCCCCTGCATCCTTTACCCTATCCGCTAGCCCCTCGCCCCTCGCCCCTGCCCTTTACGGTTCCCTTGCCAGCGTTAGTGCCGCCACGCCTTTGGCGCCATTCTTTTTTAATTCGCGCGCCAATTCCTCCAAAGTTGAAAGTGTAGTGGCGACATCGTCTATCAGCAGTATCTTCCTTCCTTTGACCAGTTCCGGCCGGGTTATTTTAAACGCGCTTTTCATGTTGCTGGCCCTTTCTTCTTTTGAAAGTGAGACCTGCGGTTTTGTGTTAAGCGCGCGCGCGGCCGAATTTTTAAGCAGAAAAAGATGTTTTGCGGCGGCCAGTTTTTCGGCCAGCAGCTCCGACTGGTTGAACCCGCGTTCCTTTTTCTTGGCCGGGTGGAGCGGTACGGCCAAAACGAAGTTATAGTCCTTCAGTTCGGGGAAACGGTCCCATGCGCCGGCCATGGCTTCGGAAAGCGGGCCGCAGAGGCTTTCCATCCGGGAGTATTTGAAAGCGTGAATGAGAGAGCGCAGTTCCGCGTTGAAAACAAAGGCTGAGCGCGCCAGTTCAAGCGCCGCGGCCGCGCTTTTTTGCCCGCGGCAGTCATAACAGGTTTGGCCGCCCGATTTCAGCGGCAGGCCGCAGCGCGCGCAGTGCAGTTCAGGCAGCGGTTCAAGAGCGCCTTCGCAAACGGAGCAAAGCGATTTGTTGCTTTCCCAGGGCAGGTCTTTAAGGCAGTGGAGGCAGGTTTTAGGAAGCAGGACATGAAGAAAATATTTCCATATTGCAGGTAAAGCTTTCATAAATCGTTAAAAAATCGTTTGCTTTAGGCCGTAAGCCGTAGGCCATAGGCTTGAAGGAGCTCCCTAAAAGCTTATGGCTTACGGCGTAAAGCCTATGGCTAGACCAGCGCCAGGGCGCTGGTCTAGAACTGGAACGTCATCGTGGAGCCTGCCTGGTAGGAGAGATATTCCTCTTCCTTGAGATATTTGTGCCATAGCCGCTGCAGCCCCAGATTAAAGGTCATGCGCAGGTTCGTTGCCAGTTCATAATCGGCGCTTGAATTGAGCGAGAACAGCCTGTTATTATCGGCTATGGTAATTGGCGATGTTTTTATAGCGTAACTTAAAGTTGTAGTCCACACTATGCGGTTGGTAAGTACCATAGTGTCTTTGAAGAAAGGCAATTTCAGTCCTTTCGGTATCTGCAGATCGGTCTTAATAAGGAGACTGGGAGTCAGTGTTACGGTGTTCTGGTTCACCACTCCGAGCGCGCCCTTTGCCACATCCGAGACATAGTCCACCTTCGGAGTAAACCGGAATTTTTTGTAATCCAAAGTGCCTTGCAGGGTGGCGTCGTTGTGCACTGAGCTTTGCACCAGCTTGCCGGCGTGCAGATCCTTCGTGTCCGCTGTGCGCAGGTTATAGCTCAATGCCGTGTCCATATAATTCAGCAGTTTAAAACGCATGTCCATGCCATAGGTATCCGCGTCGGCCAGACTTATATTAACGGACTCGTTCTTGTTGTGGGAGTATTTAAGATTTATAGTGGCGTTCTGCGCCCATTTTCGCGCGCGGAGAAGCGCTTCCAGCTGCGACAGCGAAACTATAAGATCCGGGAAAGTGCGGGTGACGCTTTTTGAAATCGTGCCGGTAACCTCGGAACGCTGAACCGAGTTGGTAAAGTTGTTGGTCAACGACATGGTGTTCAGCGCGGAGGCCGCCCCCTTGAAAGCGAATCCCTCAAAGGGCTGCCAGCGCTGGGTGGAATTTACCGTGTCGCGCAGAGTTATTGAATTGCGCTGGGCGAACGGGTTTTGGGGGCGCAGCGCCGAACGCAGCCAGAGCTTTGAGCTGGTGTCGTACTCTTTTTCCACATTCTGCCAGGAATCGCCGTCCTGTATCTGGTAATTTGAAGACAGCACCATGGAGCGCAGGAGCTTGTTTGACGGCACGAGGTCGTTGGCGTTAAGCGTCAGGCTCACTCCGCCCTGGGCGTTGCGGGTCACTGTTTTTATGTCGCCGGCGTTAAACGGTTTCGAGGACACACCCAAAGCGCTGACCATCGTTAAAGTGGAGACAGTAAGGTTGTTGTTTTCCATGGTTGTGACGGAATAATTAACCGATGGATTGAACCACTTGACTATCTGAAAATTTGAATTAAAGTCCACGGTCTGCTGCCGGGATTTGGGATAGTTCTCTTCGGTCCCGGGTAATGAAAGCGTGGTGCGTTTCTCTTTCACCTGCTGCAGGGTGTAGCCCGGGTTTAAGGATGAGCCGTTCCAGGGTACGAAGGCTAGCTTCGCGCCGTAGTTGTTGGTTATTTCATCCGTGCCGAACAGCCCCGCGGTATTGATCAGCTTGGAGGCGTCGTAATTTACCTGGCTGCGGCCAAAAGAATAATTCAAATCCAGCGATTTGGGCAGGGGGAAGAATCTCACGGGCACCGGGTAAGAGAGGCTCGCGGTGTACAGGTCCCTGTCGTCGCGCCGGCTCAGCAGGCTGTAATCCGTTATGTTTTTTGAATAATTCAGGCCGAGTTTCGGCAGAGCCGGAATATTTAAAGTGCCCGCGGCCGTACCGTTAAGGGCCTTTACTTTGCCCTGTTGGAGCGAGTTTACCAGGTTGTTTGAACCCGTGGCTAACGTGTTCGGCGTCACTGTGAGCTGTTGGCCGGCGGTGAAATTCATGGGGAAGAAGGAAAACCGCGTGAAATTAAGGTAGCCTGTATCCTGCTCATTGTCCTGGTTTGTGATGGCCGATACAGGCGTTTGGAAACCGCGGTCCACATAGCGGTATTTGCCGCCAAAACTCATCCAGCCCGGCACTTCAAAGTTTCCCTCCACCTTCCGGGCATTGCCGGTGCGCGTAATGGATTTGGCCAGGTGTATTTCGTCTATGTAAACCGTGCCACTGTGGGAGGACCCGTCCGCGGTTTTTATGCCAAGCACGATCTGGGACACCTGCTGCAGGCTTGGGGTGCCTTTTGAAGAAACTGTTATATTGTAATTAGAGCCGTCCCAGACGTCAGGAACATTGTCGCCGGTCAGATCCACCTGGTCCAGGGTAATAAGGCGCCAGCCGGTGTGCGAGGTGTCGAGCGGCACTTCGGCCCTGAAGTAGTTGTTTTCGTCTCCCAGCTGCAGATAAAAACTGGCGCCATTGTCCAGCGCCTGAGGCTTGAGGAGTAAGCGGAATTGTTTGTGCTGTGAAATATCTATGGGGCGGGTGAATTTTCTGTAAACATAGGCCGTGGAGGTGGAAGCGATATCAGAGTAAGTGATTGAGAGCGCCTGCTCCACCAGATTTTTCGAATTATTCGCGTTTTGCTGGTCTGAAACCGAGCCGTAGAGTTCGTTGAATACGGTCGTTGCGTCCCCGCCGGCCGAATAAATAGGAATATAGCCGGGGTTGTCAATATTGTTCACCGCGAGCGTCTGCAGCGACCCCACGGTGGCGCTTGGCTGGACCGTCCAGGTATTTCCCACGGCCGCCAGACGCGCTATTTTTATAACGCCCCTGGTCGCTCCCCCCGGAGTCTGCGTCAGGCTGAGCCGCACCTGCTTTATGTCGCTCCATTTATAACTGTCGGTCGATGCTATGGGCATAGGCGCCTGCAGCGTGCGCCAGCCGGAGAAATTCACCTTGTTTTTAGAGAGCAGATCCGTGGTGTCCCTGAAAAGCGAGGCGCTTACATAACCGAAATCTCCGCCGGTGAAGTCCTGCGCGTCCAGGCGGCCGTTCTTGTTTAAGTCTTCCGAGTCCAGGCGGCCGTTGTTCCCGCCGTAGCGCGCCTGCGCCCGGCCGGGCGGAGCGTAGAGCCAGCCGATGTCCTCCGCCGAAGACACCTGCCCGTCGCAGTTTAAGTCTTCGCTTTTTGGGGAATCTGAAGGAAGCGTCAGGCCGCTCGCGCAGGTGAGAGTATGCCCGATTCCGCCTGTTCCGTCGGCGTCCTCATTTATCTGGCCGAAGTGAATGTTCAATTCCGGCCCCTGGTTTCCGGCGGAATCGGAATTCTCTCCATACAGCACAAGTTCAAGCGAGGTTTTTTGCGAGAAATCCAGCCCCGTGGCTGACAGCGGATAAACGATGGAGACTTCCGAGGACACATTAAAATCGTAATGGACGGTCAACACCTGCTGTGTGCCGTCGGATGTGGCTTGCGAATTGATGTCGCGGGCTTTCACATCCTCGCTGTTCCAATCTGGCTTGAGCGCGTTCGGATCGGCCGGCCCGAGCATGGGGTTTGCGGCTATAAACCAGTAGTTTTTGTCAAATGAGGGGGAGTCTTCCTGTTTTACACCCTCCATGTTGTCTATCAGGGCGTAATCGTTTAAATTGGGGTTTGTTTTTGACTGCGCCAACTCGCCCGACAGGTTCATTTTCAAGCCGAGGATGTTCAGGTCTTTTAACTGCGCGTCGCCTTCATAAACCGTCATGCTGTTGGTGAGATCGGCCACATTGGGCACTGAAGCGGATTTTATGCCGCCCTGATAAAGCAAGGTTGAGCCAAGCGAAAGGTGTCTGCTGAGATCATAGGAAATCCGTCCGCCTGCCAGCGACTGGTTACCCAGGCCGCCGAAAGGCGCAACCTCGTAAGTCAGATCTATCTTTGAGTTCTGTGTTATCCTGTCCGGGTAGTAGAAAGTGATAAAGCCGGAATCATAGTCGATGAAGTAATCCTGATTCCGGGTAAGTTTAACTCCGTCCACCAGCACGGATTCCGACTGTAAAACAATGCTCGGCTCAAGCAGGAAAGTTTTGAAGCGATAATAGTATTCCACCCGTATCAGCCGTTTTGAAGAAGGCGAGTCCGAATATATCTGTTTGTCGGGGGCGGGATCTGCGGCGGATGTTCCAAAAGGATGTTTAAGGGTTATTATGCCCTGGTCAAAGTCCACGTCCATGTCATCCGGATAGGTCTGAGTCGGGTTCAGGGAAGTTCCCACATCGTTGCGGTTCTGGTCTTTAACCTTTAGGGTAAAATTTCCTCTTCCGTCGTCGTGCACAATGTTCGTCTGGCCTATGGAATAATAAGTTTTCAATTCACGCTTGTCTCCGGCTTGTGAAATATATATATCACTCGGGTTTTTTATCAGCTTGTAGAGTCCGTTTACTACAGAAGTGTCGGCGAGGCTTGAGGTGGAATTTTGCACCAGGCTGCTTCCATTGGCGTTTATGTAGTCGATAATAACCACGTCCTGCGAGTTCAGTGTCCGGTTGAAAGTCACTATGCCCTTTACATAATCCATAACATAGTCTATGCCCGGGTTCAGAAGCTGGAAACGCCCCGTGTAAGAGGACGCGGGCACATCCAGATCGTTCGCGGTTTTATCGAAAACGGTTATGTTGTCCACGGGCGTCTGGTTCTGCTGGTCGATATAAATTTTTTCCGACCCCGCCTTTATGGGCAGGCGGCCAAGCGCGGCGTTGCCGGCCGAATCCCTGAAAGCCACATCATAATACTTGCGGCGCAGATAATTGGTATCAAGCAGGTCCACGCCCTGAAACTGGGTGTTGCCCGTAAACTGCTTGGTTTTGGTCAGACCCTTGGTGCGCGAGCCTACGAAGGTCATTTTGAAATGGTTGGTTTGTAAGTCCGCTCTTATGCCGAACAGCTGTTTATTGTAAGAAACAAATTCCGTGGCCGGCAGTGAAAGGTCTATGTCGCCGAAGGAAACATTCTGCACCACCTCATTGGGTTCGCCCTGGTAAACCACCGAAATATCCTGCTTGTCCTGCTTGGTGTCGTCGTAGTCCACATTCACGCTTATTTTTTGGCCCACCTTGCCCTGCATCCTCACCTGCATCTGCTGGGTGATTTCAAAAAGGCTTAACGATCTGGGCCTGGTAACTGTTTTCTGGTCGTTAATAAATCTCTTTCCGCTGTAATTAAGCGAGATCACCTTTCTGCCCGTGACGGAAAGCGAGGTCCCGGAGTCTTTAAATTCCACCTCGGGGGGAGGGGCGCTGGGAGCGGAGGTGGAAAGGGAAAAATCGGTTTCCGGGATATAGTTTTGCCTTGCCCCCCCGGTCTCTATATCCTCACGCACCCGGTTCCAGTCGCCTTGCGAGTAGTCTGAAAGGGGAAGATCGTTTTCCATGTTTTCAAGGGCGGAGCCCTGCACCGGCGCGGTGTCGGCCTGCATAGTGTTCAGGATGGTTTGGGGGTCAGGGCGCTCAAGCAGCAAAAAACGCCCCCCGGCGCCTGTGGCGGATGCCGGGGCCAGGAAATTGTCTTCAGCCCGGGCCGGTGAAAACCCCTGAAGCAGGCAGAAGGAAATCAGAACTGCGGATAATGGTTTCACTGTTTTTGCTTTCCACGCGCGGGTCCGGTTTATAATATAATATAGCCGGCGCCTTTGGCGCCTGGTCAAAAAAATAACCTCCCGCCGACGGAGGCGGACTTTAATAGATATATAATAGAATAAATAAATGCGAATTCCCATAGCCCAGCGTTATATCCTGCGAAGCTTCGCCAAATTCTTTGCGCTTTCGCTTTTTATTTTTACCGCGCTTTTTGTGATGCTCAATTTTGTGCAAATCGTGAACCAGGGGGTCCTGGGCGGTTTTTCCCTGTATTTTCTCGCAAAAAGCATGGCCTATCTGCTGCCGAATATAGTCTCGATGTCGCTGCCGCTGGCTTTCCTGCTCGGCCTGCTTTTGAGCCTGGCCCAAATGTCGCAGGAGGGGGAAATAGTGGCGCTCCGCGCGGGAGGTTTTTCGTTCTCGGATATACTTTCCCGGATATTTTCCCTGGCCGTTCTATGTTCCCTTCTGCTTCTGGCCGTAAACAACTGGCTGGGTCCTGAAGGCTTTAAAAAATCGAACGACTATACCTTTTACATGCTCAACCGGGTGACTAAAATAGAACTGAAACCGCGCACTTTTCAGAAAGTTTCCGACTGGGTCATTTACGCGAGGGAAGTGAATAATATCACCGGAAAACTGCGTTATGTGCAGTTGATAAAGCGCCTGAATAAAGGGGAAACGCCCGTTTATGTGAATAAAATAAACTCGGCCGAAGGCCGCTACGAAATGGTGCAGGAAAAAGGCATGGAGATAACGCTCGCAAAGGGACAGTTTACACAGACCGACTGCAAAAACGACGAAAAACTCATCTACGGGGAATTTTCGGCATATAAGACGCTTATTCCTTTTATTTCCGGGAATGTAGACCAGCGCGCCTTAAGCCCTATGGAGTATTCAAGTCCCGATCTTTTGGGCAGGCTTAAGGCCGGAGTAATTAACGCTGAAAACGCGGTCCGCTACCGCGTTGAGATAGTTTCGCGCCTTACTTTCGCCCTTACGCCCATCGTGTTTTTTCTCATAGGCGCCCCGCTTGGAGTGGTGCTTGACAAAAAAGGCCGTTCCGCCGGGTTTTCACTCAGCCTGCTTATAATCTTTTTTTACTACGGCCTTACGCTTACCGGAGTGGTGCTGGCCAAAAAATACAGTTTTTTGTTTCCGTGGGCGGTTTTTACGCCTGCCGTTTTTGCGGCGGCGGCAGGTATCTGGCTCTGGAGAAAACGCCTGTATGCGAGATAAAAGGTCGGAAGTCAGACGCGGCAATTCACTGTTATTCGCTGTTAACTATTCGCTATTTGCTGTTCGCTTTCCAAACCATGAATAAGACATTCCTTCGTTATATAGCGCGAAGTTTCTGGGAGCCTTTCATTTTGGGCCTGGGTGTCTTTACGGCCTTGCTTTTGTTCGGCAGCTTTTTTGATAAGCTCAATTCTTTCATGAAAGCCAGTTCCGGAATCGGATTGCTTGGCAGGTATCTGCTTTATCAGTTTCCGTATTTCCTTGTAAAAATGACGCCAATGGCCACGCTGCTTGGCGTTCTGTTCGCTTTGGGCGGAATGCTCTCGCGAGGTGAATGGAAAGCGGGCATGGCCGGCGGCTGGCGCCCCTTTGAAATGCTTAAGCCGCTTCTGCTCTGCTCGGTAATGACCGCCGCCTTCCAGCTGGTTCTGCAGGAGGCCGTAGCTCCCCAATTTTATATGCGTTCGAAATTTCTTTTTGAAGGCAAGCTGCGCGGAAAGGAAAACTGGCAGGAATTGGCTAAAAAAGATGTCGTTTTTTCCGCCGGGGAGGAGGTTTTTGTAACCGCCCATGTTTTTGACGGCAGGAAAAACTCCATGGAGCGGGTGCAGGCTAATATTTACCGCGATGGCAGGCTTTTTGTCGAGATAAACGCCCGAAAGGCTTTGTGGCAGGCGGCGGAGCGCCGCTGGCTTTTTGAGGACGGAGTGCTTATAAACTACGACGCGAGTCTCAAACCGTCCAGTTCCAGATTCAGCGCTTACCAGTCCGGTATTTCCGTGCCGCCCGACAGCCTGGTGCTTGAACTGCTGGTGCCGGAGGGCGTTTCAATCGCGGATCTTCTGAGGCGGGTGAAACGTCTTAGCGCTGTGGGTTCGCCCGTGGTAAGCGAGCTTACTCTTATTTACTGCAAGCTGGCCGCTCCGCTTGCGAACCTTATAATGGCGCTTATCGGCGCCATGATGGTGCTTCTCATTAAGGGCGGAAGCCGCATTTTAAACTTCGGCCTGGCCGTGGTGGTGGGCTTTATATTCTGGGCGGGGATGATAATGGGGCAGTCTTTGGGCAACGCCGAGTTTTTCCCTCCGCTGGTGGCCGGATTCGGGCCGCTGGCGCTTTTTGCCCTCTTTTCTCTTTTCGGCCTGAAAAAAGCCAGGGTGTTCTAAGAAAGGCTGAGGGGTGAGGGGTGAGAAATCAGAAAAAAGGATGCAGTAGCGGGGGGATTATCATCAATGACCAGAGTGACTATTATAAAAATAGTTGGTTTCGCTCTGCTTCTTACCGTGGCAGTTTTTATCCATTATAAAATGTATTACACCGGGCGGCAAATAGAACCACGCAAGGAGGCGGTGTCTGCAAGTTACGGACAAATGATATCGGGTTTAGGTATGGGCGTAGCCACGAAAGGGATAATGGCCGGACCGGCGCCGGCGGCTCAGGAAACCTTTGAACTTACGGAAAAAGACACCCCGCTGGAATTGATCTCCACCCTGATAAACGCTCCCTTCAATCAGGAGCCCGGCGAAATAAATCCGGACAATAACTGGAAGGTCGTGCTCTCCCAACCGGAGTACGCTGTTTCCCTTCCCTATTCAAAATGTTTTAGACGGAAAGGCCCGGGAATGGAAATAGATTTGTTTTCCTATGCAGTGCCCTCCTTGACCGACGCCAAAGAACTTATAATGGCTGGCGAACTGAAGATTTTCAAGGAGATTGAACAAAAGGCCGCGCTTGACTTGCTTAAAAGCAGCGGCTTTGAGACGAAGCCTGCGGACTATGGTTTCAGCCCCGGGTTAGTTAATTGGACCGATGTAATAAAACTGGAAAAAGGCAAACTGTCGGGGCTTATGTATTACGAGCAGCACGGCGTGATTCGCAGTCTTAAGATCAGGCTTGAGCATAAAGACAGAGATGGATACTTAGATCAGGGACCAACCGCAAAACATTTTTTCGATCTCTCCGGAACGACTGCAAAACTGATCGCGGACGTGGAACAGCGGGGGGCGGCAAAAATAATAGGCGCGGACTGGGAAGAAATCAAAAAAATGCTGACAAGCGGTGTAAACCTCAATACAACCGTCTCGGTTGACAAACTGCTGGCCGCCAAGAATTCTATTGAGGCCAATATGCCCGAGGGCGAAAACGGGGCGCTTTTTCTGGTCTTGAAGAAATATCTTGTAGATGGGATGTTTCCCCGGATAACCCAGGATTTGCATCACCAGATTATTGCTGGCGGAGTGAATCCACTGGCTTTGCCTGAACTTGCACTACTCAAAGAAAATAATATCCCTTACGAACTTCAATATTTGGGGGACAGTTACGCCCCTGTAAAAAACTCGCTTTTTAACGTTTACGGGAAATACTCGGATTCTTACTGGGGGCAATACTCTTTTTTAAAGGAAATGGAAAGGGGTTTTAGCGACAGCACCTGCGGACTGGATTCCCTGATGGTGATAAAAGAAGGAGAGCAGTTTCTGTCAGGTCATGCGGGTTCGCCTTTCCTGACACGTATTTTATTCCTGCTGGGCAAAGCAAATGAGAGTGCTTATTCCGTGGGGCTATCTCTGGATACGTACGATTGTATTGACAAAACCGATGGTGAAGCATTAATAAAAGACAGTGAAAAACACAGGCTTGATGCGATAAAGTATTACACGGAAGTGCTGGGCAGGCCGGACGGGAAGGAATATCAGGAGCATCTGCTTCATATCCTTCCTAAATTAAGAACCAAAGGAAATACCTACTGCTCTTTTTACTCCGGCTGCGGTCCGATGTAAGCCGGATAACTTTATGTGCTCAATCCGCGTGCAAATGTCCCTGGTTGCTGTTTTTTTATCCATTCTTCTGTCCGACCCCGCTGCCGCCAAGGACATAGTTGAGTCTATGGATATTTCCACGACAAACCTTTATGGTATTCCCGCTGCCTTAAAAAAGGAGAACCCGAAGCTGGAAGGCGTCGCCATCATAGCGAGCCATCCGATCTCGGCGCATCGTTCAGCAATATTAGTCGGCACCGGCAGCTTCCCCTGGATTAGTGAAACTTTTAGGCTCTTCCTTGTAAACCCGTCTTCCGGCACACTCGTAAAAAGTATCACTACGTTTGACTCTGTTTCGCCAGGCAACACTATTCCTGACATAAAAGCGGCCGGGCCGGATTATATCACCGTGGTACAGGAAGATGCAGACTATGGCGGCGAACTTGCCCGCACCAAATATTTCTTCAATGAGCTTTCCTCAGCCCCTGTTAAGTCCGTCTCCTACAAGCCTGTCAGCATAAACATCAGCACCAGGTTCGGTGACAGTCTTTACCTGTCCGGCTTGTCCGGTAATGAGGGGGTTATAATCCGGCTGGGATTAAAAAACGGGAATCCGGACCCCGGGAATTGGGAAAGGATCACCAGTATAGGCGGAGAAAAACTTTCCCGTATCACCCTGGCGAAAGTTGAGGACGGCGGCCTGCGGATGTATACGCACACGGAAACCTATGCCTTTGACGGGAAGGTTTGGACTAAAGTCAGCGGCCCCGATTCGCGATATTTCCGCCCGGCGAAAGACCCCTGTTCGCTTTTCCCAACTGAAGCACTTATGAGAAATAATGGGTTCTTATATGAGAAGTGCGACAAAGAACGCCACGTTCAGGGAGATGCGGCAACAGTTGGCTACGAAGGCCCATGCGAAACGGATAATCCTGGGGAACACTTCTGGTTGTGGGATTCATACGCAGGCGCTCTTGAGCGCTATGCCGTTGCGGAACATGTAGTAAATAGCTCCAGAGTTCCACTGCGCAGGTTCTTTGTATGGAATTCTGAGATGCCATCTACAGCCCATGTAACCGGCATTTATGAAATCAGAGGCAAAACTTGTAAATTTTATCCAATGCCGGTGCCGACTAATGACATACTCACGCGTTTCCGTCCGAAAAAGGCCGCCGAGGGTTGCGGCCTGAATGACAAAATAGGGCCTTTTCAAAAACTGGACGACCGCATCTGGTTCTGCAAGAATTTTTATGGCGGAGAAGGGGAATGCGGCGTCGGCGCCGCCGGATATTTTGACTTAAAAGAAAAAGTTTTCGACATCATATATTCTTCACAAACGGCTAAATGGTCATGTTCCGCCATTCTGGCCGAAAAAGAAACGGTTTGGATGGGATTGGAACATATCGGTGAAGGATATACTTATTCCGGAGGTTTGGCGGCTTTGGATATTGTAAGCAACAATATCACTACTTATGAATTGCCTGTCGGTATTAGTGTTATCCAAAGAGCCGGGGATTCCTTAATTATAGGCGCTGGTGATGGAATTTATATACTAAGCGCGGCCGGAAAAATATCATTCTTAGGGCCGGAAATCGACAAAAATGGTAAATATCAGCTCAACCTGGTGGAATAAAAGCGTTGCGAAAACCCCTAATTTGTAGCGTAAAACATCAAATCTTCAACATTTTTTCCGCTTCACGCGCTATGTTCTCTGGCGTCAGGCCGAAGGCGTTGTAGATCTTTTCGGCGGGGGCGGATTTGCCGAAGGTTTCAATCCCCATCGCTCCGGCGCCGGCGGCTAGGTCTTTCCAACCCTGAGTTCTTCCCGCTTCCACGGCAAGTTTTGGCACTCCGGGCTTCAGCACGGAATTTTTGTAGGACTCGTCCTGCGCGTTAAAAATCTCCGCCGAAGGCATAGACACCACTTTTGCCGCAATGCCGCGCGTGCTCAGTATTTTTGCCGCTTCAAGTATCAGGCTGACCTCGGAACCCGTGGAAATAAGTTCCACGGCGGGGGACGGCCCTCCGTCCTCAAGCGCGTAGGCTCCGCGTTTTACGCCCGCTTTTATTCTGTCGGCGTACGCGGACAGAACGGGCAGCTTCTGCCTTGAAAGCGCCAGGCATACCGGTTTGTTCAGCCGGAGCGCCGTTTCCCAGGCGTAAAAAGTCTCGTAGGCGTCCGCGGGCCGCAGCACTGTCAGGCCGGGTATCAGGCGCAGGCTCATTAAGTGCTCCACCGGCTGGTGGGTGGGACCGTCTTCTCCCAAGCCGATACTGTCGTGGGTGAAAACAAAAATGGAAGGAATGCCCATAAGCGCGGCCAGGCGTATGGCGGGGCGCATATAATCCGAGAATACCAGGAAGGTGGAGCCGAAGGCCCTCAGCCCGCCGTGCAAAACCAGGCCGTTTACTATGGCGCCCATGGCGTGTTCCCTGATGCCGAAATGCAGAGTGCGCTCCGGTTCAGCCGTAAAATCCGTTTTTGTGGATGGGGCAAGGTCCGCCGAGCCGCCTATAAAATTAGGCAGCTTTGCCGCCAGCAGGTTTATCGCTTTATGCGAGGCCTCCCTTGTGGCCGTAGGCTTGTCAAAACCCGCGCTTTCAGGCGAAAGCAGGTCTTCGGGCAAGCCGCCGTCCAAAAAAGTTTTTAGCAGAGCGGCCTTTTGCGGGCAGGCTGACTGATGGGCCTCCGCCAGCTTAAGCCATTTATTCCGGGCCCTGTTTCCTTTGGCCGCCAGCGCTTTAAAATGCTTTTCCACTTCCGGCGGCGCGGTAAAAGGGGGTATTTGCGGCCAGCCCAGGCTTTTCTTTGTCAGCAGTACCTCATCTTTTTTAAGCGGCTCGCCGTGCACGGCGCTGGTGTCCTGTTTCGGGCTTGCGAAACCTATATGCGTTTTTGCGATGATCAGCGAAGGCTTTTGTGTTTCCCTTTTCGCTTTCCTTATGGCTTTGTCAATAAGTTCCAGATCGTTTCCGTCCGCAACTTCCAGCGTCTGCCAGCCTTGCGACTGGAATCTTTTTTTTATGTCCTCCGTGAACGCAAGCGAGGTGGAGCCCTCTATGGTTATTGAATTTGAGTCGTAAAGGCAGATAAGCTTGCCAAGCCTCAGGTGCCCTGCAAGTGAGGCGGCTTCATAGGAAATGCCTTCCATCAAATCCCCGTCGCCCACGAGCGCGTAGGTGTAATGGTCAATAATTTTATTTTCCGCTTCGTTAAGGAGCTCCGAAAGTTTTTTTTCAGCCAGCGCCATGCCCACGGCATTGGCAAATCCCTGGCCCAGCGGCCCTGTCGTGGTTTCAACGCCCGCGGTATGTCCGCGCTCCGGGTGGCCGGGCGTGAGGCTGTCAAGCTGCCGGAAATTGCGCAGATCCTCAATTGTGAGACCCGTGCCGTAAAAATACAGAAGCGAGTATAAAAGCGCCGAGCCATGCCCGGCGGAAAGCACAAAACGGTCCCTGTCGAACCAATCCGTATCTTTTGGCGCGTATTTCAGGTGGCCGGCCCAAACAGCGTAGGCAAGCGGAGCCGCGCCCAAAGGCAGGCCCGGGTGGCCGGAATTGGCCTTTTCGATCATATCAATAGAAAAAACCCGAAGAGCATTAACACAAAGCCGGTCTGTTTCAGTAAATTTCATTGTAAACACTCCTATCAGTGATATTTATAGCGCATAGGGCTAGGGTAGAGTTTATAAGGAACTCTTTCCCTAACCCCTATCCCCTAATCCCTCTCCCCTGACGTTCATACGCCTGCAGGGCTATGATGGTTTTTGAGTCTTTTATTTCGCCGCGTTCCAGCATGGCCCAGGCTTTTTTAAAGCTGAGTATTTCCACTTTCAAAAATTCGTCCTCGTCGGGGCTAGCCTGTCCGTGCCTTATGCCGAAGGCCAGATAAATTCGCAGCAATTCGTCCGAAAACGCGGGGGTCGGCCAGAAATCCAGCAGTGGTTCGATGGTTTTCGCGGTGCAGCCGGTTTCTTCTTTAAGCTCCGCTTTGACCCGCTTAAGCGGGGAATCTTTAAGGGAATGCATTTTGCCAGCGGGTATTTCAAGAGTCACGCGGCCGACCGGGTAGCGGTATTGCCGCACAAAGATCAGCCGGCCGTCGTCAAGCACCGGCAGCACGGCCACCGCGCCCGGATGCTCTAAAAACTCGCGCGTGCCCTTCCTTCCGTTCGGCAGGAGCACTTCGTCCGCCCGCAGGGCCACGGCGTTGCCGCGGTAAGCGTAAACTTTCCTGAATTTTTTTTCAATAAGACTTGTGTCGTTTTCTGACAGACATTTCGGCGGCATGATCAAATTATATAAATTAAAAGGGTAGACACGAGTTAAGGCTATAAGTCACAAGTCACAGGTCACAAGTAAGGGAAAAGAGAAAGTTGTATAAAGTCCTTATAACTTACCGCTCAATCTTCTCTCCCTGAAACTTCAACCCTTCAGTGTTCTTTCTTGCTTGTGTCATGTGACAAGCCTATGGCAGTGCCGTATCAGGGCTTATAGCCAACAAACGGCCTTGAGACCTGTGGCAGCAAAAGGAGCTTCGCTCCTTTTGCTTTTTAGTTTCCGGCCCGTCCTCCTTAATTTATATAATTGTAATCCAATGCAACCGGCTGATTTCATTCATTTGCATAACCATTCGGAATATTCCCTGCTGGACGGGATGCTGCGCATTACCGACGGCGAGGGACACCCCTCCGAATTTTTGAAAACGCTCGCCGATAAAAAAACCCCGGCGCTTGCCATTACCGACCACGGCAATATGTACGGGGCCATGGAGTTTTATTTCACCGCAAAGCCGCTTAACCTGAAACCCATCATAGGCTGCGAAATTTACACCACCCGCGGTTCCAGGCTTACTAAAGACAAAAGTACTACCCGCAGGGATAACGGCCATATGACGGTGCTGGTCAGGGATTTTAAGGGTTATCAGAACCTGATGCGGATGGTTTCAAAAAGCTTCATAGAGGGTTTTTACCACGACCCCAGGGTGGACAACGAATTGCTCTCGCAGCATCACGAGGGGCTGGTTTTTCTCTCCGGCTGCCTCAAGGGCCATGTGGCCAGGGCCTGCGCCGCGGGCAATGTGGATGAGGCCGCCAAAATCGCCTGCGAATATCGCGATATTGTGGGTGCCGGCAATTTTTACCTTGAATTAATGGACCACGGCATACCGGAGGAAACCGAGGCCCTTAAAAATCTCCTTGAGGTGGCCAAAAAAACCGGTCTGCCCGTTGTAGCCACGAACGACTGTCATTACCTTAAAAAAGACGACTGGGAGGCGCATGACGCGCACATCTGCATTTCCACCGGTTCGCAGGTAAGCGATCCAGACCGTATGCGCATGAGCACCCACGAATTATATTTCAAGAGCCAGGAGGAAATGGTAAAGCTTTTTTCCCATACCCCGCAGGCCGTTAAGAACACATTGGAAATAGCGGCGCAGTGCGACCTGAAAGTCGAAACCGGTAAATTGTATCTGCCCGCTTTTCAAATACCGCCTGAGTACGAAAAACACAACGCCGACGGTAAAAATGAAGGAGATTTCCACTATCTAAGGGATTTGTGCGAGGCGGGCCTTAAACGCAAAGTTCCAGGGGCGGGCGAAGCTTACAGGAAACGGCTGGAATATGAGCTGGATGTGATCAGGCGGATGGGGTTTTCAAGCTACTTCCTGATAGTCATGGATTTTATACTCTATGCCAGGGCGAACTCCGTGCCGGTAGGTCCCGGCCGCGGCTCGGGCGCGGGCTCGCTTGTGGCTTTCACTCTTGATATAACCCGCGTTGACCCGCTGGTGAACGGCCTGCTTTTTGAAAGATTTTTAAATCCGGACCGCAAAAGCATGCCCGATCTGGACATTGACTTTGCCGACGACGGCCGCGAAAAGGTGGTGGAATATGTAAGGCAGAAGTACGGCGTCGCCAATGTGGCCAATATCATAACTTACGGCACCATAAAGTCAAAAAGCGCCGTGCGCGATGTGGGGCGGGTGATGGGTATTTCCCTTACGGACGTGAACGCCATCTGTAAGCTTATCCCTGAGGGGGAAACTCTTTATCAGGCCGTAAATACCTCTGTTGAGATGAAAGAATGCGCCCAAAGGGACCCCAAGGTCAAGAAGATGTTTGAAATAGCAGTAAAAATTGAGGGCTTAAGGCGCCATACCGGGGTTCACGCGGCCGGCGTGCTGATAACCAAGGAAGAGCTTGCCAATTATACCCCGCTTTCAAACCGTAACACAAAAAATGTCATTACCAGCCAGTACGACGGCAATATGCTTTCGCGTCTCGGACTGCTGAAGGTGGATTTCCTCGGCCTGCGCACTCTTACAATCATAGAAACCGCCTCAAAACTGATCAAGGACAAAGATAAGGATTTTGATATTTACGCCATAGCTCTTGACGACGAAAAAACCTTTCAGTTACTATGCGACGGCCGTACCACGGGCGTATTTCAGCTGGAATCCGATGGAATGAAAAAATTGATAAAGGGCCTTAAACCCTCCCAGTTCAGCGATGTGTCGGCCCTGGTGGCCCTTTACCGCCCCGGCCCCATACAAAGCGGAATGCTGGACCAGTTTGTCGACCGCAAGCACGGCCGCAAAAAAATAGTTTATGATCATCCGCTGCTCGAGCCGATACTTAAAGACACCTACGGCACCATGGTTTACCAGGAACAGGTGATGGAGATTTCAAAGAGCCTGGGCGGATTCACGCCAGGCGAGGCCGACGGGCTGAGAAAAGCCATGGGAAAAAAGAACGCCGAAGTTATGGAGGAGGCGCGGGCTAAATTTGTTGAAGGCGCCAAAAAAAAGGATATTTCCCAGAAGCTTTCCACTAAAGTTTTTGACCAGATGGCGCAGTTCGCCGGCTATGGTTTTAATAAGTCCCATTCGGTCGCCTACGCCCTGGTGGCCTACCAGACCGCCTGGCTTAAGGCCAATTACCCTGTGGAATATATGTCCGCTATTCTGACCAGCGAAATTGGAAAAAGCCCCATAGGGACCGAAGAGGAAAACAAGCTGGTCACTTATGTGGGCGAAGCCCAGGACATGGGCATAGAGATACTGGGCCCGGACGTTAATTGTTCGGTCGGGACCTTCGCCATGGAGGAGCGTTCCGGCAAGCCGGCCCTGCGCTTCGCCCTTACGGCGGTAAAAAATGTGGGGGAGGGAGTGGTTGAGGCGCTTGTGGCTGAGAGATCAAAAAACGGGCTTTTCAAATCTTTTGAGGAATTCACAATGCGCGCCGACTCAAAACAGCTCAATAAACGGGTAATTGAGTCGCTTGCCAAAGCCGGGGCCTTTGACTGCCTGTTTCCCGCTAAAGAAGCGCCGCTTTCCCGCACCCGCGCTATAGAAGCGATAGATGCTTTTGTGGCCGGCTCCGGCAAGCCGGCCCGGGATGTAAACCAGGATATGCTGTTCGCTCCGCCGGAGCCGCTCGGGTCTACGCCCGAAAAAGGTCATACGCCGCATGTTTTAAGCGAGCACGCCATACTGAAAAATGAAAGGGAGGTGCTGGGCTTTTATTTTTCAGGCCATCCGCTCAACAGTTACCGCCGCCAGATAAGTATGATGGCTAATTCAACCGTGGAAAAGGTTTTAAACGGCGGCTTTGAAGACGGCGCTATGGTGCGCGTGGCCGGCATAGTATCGCAGTTTAAAGCCATGCAGACCAAGAAGGGCGATGCCATGGCCAAACTGGAAATTGAAGATCTTACCGGAAATATAGGGGTATGCCTGTTCCCTAAAAAATACGCCGTTTTCGGTCCGCAGATGTCGCTTAATAAAGTGGTGGTAATCTCCGGCAAGGTGCAAAAATCAAATTTCGGCGAGAACGCTTTTGAACTGATAGCTGAAGAGGCCATGGGCCTTTATGAGGCTATGAACAAGTGGGGCAAAAACCTGCTTGTAAATCTGCCGGAAGGCATGCTTTTTGACGAGAAACAGCTTTCGGAACTTAAAAGCGCCCTTGGCAAAAGCCACGGCTATTGCCCGGTTTATTTAAGGGTGCAGACCAAAGCTAAAAATGCCTACGTGATAGAGACAAATGAAAGAGTCGTTTTCAGCGAGGCCCTTTTCAAGGATATAGAAAAGGTATTGGGAGATAAAACATGGCAGGTGGAAAGCGGATTTTAGTGCGGCAGCGGATTAGGGAATAGCGAATAGCTATAAAAAGCGGTTTATATTTTCTAAAATAGTGACGGGCCCGGTTAAGAACACTCAGTCTGAACCGGGTTAAAAAAACGGCTGTGTGCGGTAAATTATTCGCTCATATTCGCATGTCCGTATTCGGTTTTTGTTGGCAACACAAAAAAGGAAGGTTTTAAAATGAAAAAAATAAAATTAGCGGCGCTCGCTCTTGCGGCGCTTTTTATGTCGGTCTCCCGCGCCGGAGCTGAAAAAAGCAAGAGCGAGGACATGGTTTTGCCGGACACGGAACTGATAGACGCGCCCACCGCGGGCATACTTGACCAGTATGGCTTTATGCTAAAGACAAGGTTCTACTCCGACGGAGGAGTACTGGGCCAGCTTAATTTCGGCGTTCAGGAAAGGCTTAACCTCGGGGTTTCCATGACGGTGGATCGCCTGATAGGATCCGATTCCTCGGTTAAAATGCGTAAGCCGGAAATACGGGTTAAATTCCGCTTTTATGACGGCGGATATTATATACCGGCGTTCGCCGTAGGCTACGAAGGCCAGGGCTATTACTACGACCAGGTGAGCAAGAAATACCTGGAGAAGGGAAAAGGCCTTTACCTGGCGGGTTCAAAGGAAATCGGGGTTCCCAACCTGATGGCGCACGGGGGGTTCAATATTTCCGATTTTGACAAGAACTATGTTTTAGGATTTATCGGGGCGAGTTACACCCTGGAGGACAAGATCGCCTTCCTGCTTGAATACGACAACCTCTTTCATTCGCCCGATCCGTCCAGGCTTAATGTCGGGACCAGGATTTATATTACGCCTTATTTTCAGCTTGACCTGGCGGTGCGCGAACTTGGCAAAAACGGGTCTTTTAGCAACGGAGGCCCGCGAAAGCCGGAGCGCATAGTACAGATGAGATATAGCGCTAATTTCTAAAGATGCCATACGCATAAAGGCTGCCATAAGCTTTAAGCCATATGCCATATGCTTTTTAGGAGTTTCCCTATAGCTTATGGCCTATGGCATATGGCAAACGAAAACAGTTTTAAGGAGAAAAAATATATGTCTAAAAAAATCGGGATTTTAACGGGCGGGGGGGATTGCCCCGGGCTTAACCCGGCCATCCGCGGCTGCGTGTACGCGGCCGAGAAATACGGCTACACGTGCATAGGCATCACCGACGGCTGGAAAGGGCTGGTGGAAGGCCTTACCATGCCTTTAAACAAGGAATTGGTCGAATATATTATCGGCAAGGGCGGGACCATCCTTGGCACTTCACGCACCAATCCCTTTAAAAAAGAGGAAAACGTTAAAAGCTGCCTTGAGAATTTCAAGAAACTTGACCTTCATGCTTTGGTCGCTATGGGCGGCGAAGATACTCTTGGCGTGGCCACTCGTTTTTACAAGGAGCATAAGCTGAACGTGGTGGGTGTGCCGAAGACCATGGACAACGATCTTAACGCCACCGATTACACTTTCGGTTTTGACACTTCAGCCACCAAGTCCATGGAGGCCGCCGAGGCCCTTATTGACACGGGCCGCAGCCACCGCCGGGTGATGGTTCTTGAGGTTATGGGCCGCCACGCCGGCTGGGTGGCGCTGTTTACCGCCATGGCCGCTTCGGCCGATTATGTATGTATACCCGAGAAGAAAACAAACCCGGCTGACATCGTGGCCAGGATCAAGGAAGTTTACGCGCGCAAACACTTCGCCCTGGTGGTAACAAGCGAGGCCTCCGAGCTTGAAGAAGCGGGTGAAAACGCGGCCATGCGCGAGCTTGACCAGTTCGGCCACCTGATCTTACGGGACCGCGGCATGGGCGAGCGCATAGCGGGCTTTATAGAAAAACAGACCGGCATAGAAACCCGCTCCGCCGTTATCGGCCACATGCAGCGCGGCGGTTCACCCACTCTGTTTGACAGGATGCTGGCCACCCGGGTGGGAGTTAAAGCGGCACAATTGGTGCGCGACGGTAAATTCGGCATGATGAGCGCGCTTGTGGGCAACACGATAGTGGGTGTTTCGCTTGAAAAAGCCACAGGCGAGCTGAAGACCGTTTCAAAAGAGTGGCTTGAACTGATGGAAGTGCTTTTCTAACTGCCATAAGCCATAAGCCGTATGCCATAGGCTATTTAAGAAAATTCCTTAAAGCTTATGGCGTATGGCTTAAAGCATATGGCGCACAATTATAAGGAGCTTTTATGACTGAAAATACCCAGGCAAAACCGGCGCAGCAGTTCCAGCGCAAGACCATAATGATAAAAAAGGGCCTGCAGTACCGCTATATGGCCCTTATATTTTTCAGCGTGTTCATAGCTTTTATTATAGCGGGGCTTGACATACTGTGGACCGTGTCAAAGGTGGTGGGAGAACATCCCATGATGATACCGCTGCTTGATGAGCTGTCCTCAACAGTGCCGCTTTTCGCCATAAAGTTAGTGATGTTCATGGTGATAGTGCTTATAGTGTCGGCGGTCATTTCTCACCGCATGGCGGGGCCTATCTTTAAGTTCGAAAAAAGCTGCGCCACAGTGGCCGGCGGGGACCTTACGCACAGGGTGTATTTAAGGAAAGGTGATCAGCTTACGGACCTGCAGGACCAGTTTAACAACATGGTAAAAGCCGTGCACGAAACAACCCGCGCCCTGGACGAATTCAGCAAGGAAGCCTCGCTCGCTCATCCGGACCTGGGGCCTAAGGCCGAGGCGCTCTCAAAAAAAATCCTGGAGATAATGCCGAATTATAAGATTTAAGGGTTCATGCCAAAAAAGATGCGGGTTGTTCTTATAGCGTTGTTCTTTCCGGCTGTGGTTTTTGCCCAGCGCGCTCAGGATACTTTGACCCTGGACGAAGTCATAAGGCTTACCGTAAAAAACAATCCGGCCGTTTTGGCGGCCGAACAGGGCATTATCATCGCCAGACAGCGCGTGCACGAAGCGCGCTTTCTTAACCTGCCTCAATTTTCCCTTTCCGGCACTTTCAGCCGGGTTAACCTTGAATATCCCACGGTGCTGGGTCCGGAGCTGGGAGACCGCTATCTTGCCGCCGATGTGAACGACAATTTTTACACCCTCAGGGCTTATGCCCTTCAGCCGCTCTATACCGGCGGGCGCAATACCAGTACCGTGCGCTTGGCCCAAACCGCTCATAATCAGGCCAAGGTCGATTATGAAACAGTCAAAAATGACGCTATTTTTAACGCCAAAATGACTTTTTACTCGGTGCTTTACAACAAGGCGCTTAACGCCTGCGCGGTGCGCTGTTTTGCCAGGGCAGAAACGCTTGCGGCGGGCCTGAAAAAAGACTCCTTTGAAAATATTGAAGTGGAACTGGCCCTTGTCAGACTGCGTTCCGAACTTGAATTGTCCCAAAAAAACCTTGAATCCGCCGGCGCCGCGTTGGTAAAGCTGTTGAACCGTGAACCCGGTTATCAGGTGGAGATCACCGGGGAATTTGTTCTTCAGCCGGTAAATGAGAGCGTCACTAAAAGTCTGGTAACGGCTATGGAATCCCGTTCCGAGATGAAGAGTGAAATTTATAAGGCGCAGATGGACGATATAGCCGTAAACATGGCGCTGTTCCGGCGCAACCCTAATATTTATCTGGGGGCAAGCTACGATGTTATAGGCTACAAGACCGCCATCCCGGGCGGCGCCATAAAGTCCAACAATTGGATGGCTTCCGTAGGTATAAATTTTCCGCTTTCCTACGATATCTGGACCCAGGTCCTGCAAAAAAAAGCCCAGCAGCGTCAGGGGGATCTAAAAAGGGTGGAACTGCAGGATAATATACGCTTTGAGATAACAAGCGCCTATAAAGACCTTGAGTTCTGGCAGAAAGAGGCGCAGGACCGCAAGGCGGTTTTTGAGCGCCTTGATGCGGAGTATGAAACGGCTATGCGGAACAATAAAGCGTCGATGGGCGCCCTGCGGTCACTTTGCCCGTTATGCGATTTTGAAAAAAAATATTTCGAGAGTGTTTACAACCAGCTGCTTGCGAGAATAAAACTTGAGTGGGCCCAGGGGCATGATCTGGAGAAATAGCAAAAGGAGCAAAGCTCCTTTTGCAGTCACAAGTCAAGGGAAAGTCTCAAGTCACAAGCAACAGATAAAAAGAAAAATCTTAAGTTTCAGCGTTTTTTCGCTTGAGACCTGCGACTTTTGACTTGCAACTAACCTGCCTATGCGTTTTTCACTATTAATATCATTTTTCTGTGCCGCGCTGACCCTCGCACCGGTATGCGCGCGCGCACAGGAAAGCGACGACGACATACTGCGCGGAGCGCTTTGGACCAAACTTATTGTTTCAAAACCGCCTAGCCGCCCCAGAGTGGGGCTCGCGCTGTCGGGCGGCGGAGCCAGGGGCTTTGCCCACGCGGGCCTGCTTGAGGTCCTGGGATACGCGGGGTTCCCCATTGACATGGTTTCAGGTACCTCCATGGGGGCTGTTATCGGCTCTCTTTACGCGAACGGCATGAGCGTTGAGGAAATATGGAAGTTCGGGCTTGAGGCCTCCCAATCCAAGGTTTCGCGCGACTTTAAGGGGATCAAGCTGCTTCGGCTGCTGCTTACCGACAAGCTGATCACCCCCACCTATATTGAACGTTTCATAGACACGCGTCTTGGAGACTTGAGTTTTGAAAAATTAAAACTCCCCTTTGCCTGCGTGGCCATGGATTTAAGGACCGGCGAAAAAATAATTTTTACCGAAGGGGAACTGGCGCCCGCGGTGCGCGCAAGCGTCAACCTGCCCGGCATTTTCGCGCCGGTGCAATACCGCCAGCGCTACCTGGTGGACGGCGGCGTGGTGGATTTTATCCCGATAGACGCGGCGCGCGGGCTTGGAGCCGACTGGGTGCTGGCGAGCGTGACGGAAAGTCTGCCGGGCGAAATGCCCGGGAACGTGCTTTTGTCGCTTTTGCAGGTTATAGATATACGCGGCTCGATGCTGGCCAGAAATTCAGAGAAGGACGCCGATTTTCTTATAAAGCCCGAGGTGGAAGGGATACAGGTGGCTGATTTTGAGAAATGCGCCCAGGCAGGCGACGCGGGAGTTATTGAGGCTTCAAGGCGGCTTGAGAAAGCCGAGGAATCGCTGCTTGCCAGTTCCGTCCCGCTGTTACTGGCCAAACCATGAGAAAGATCATTCTGCTGCTTTTGTTGACATTTTTGCCGGCTGAGGTTTTTTGCTTTTTTTTCAGCAGGGGACCGGACAAAACCCCCGAAATGTTCGAGGCTATACGAGGTGATTTTGAAAACGGCAACTGCGCATCTGTCCTTGATAAGGCCGACGCTTTCCTGAAAGAGGGGCCTTCCGCGGAACTTAAGGAGACCGCCTACCAATACATGGGCCGCTGTTACGAACGCGAGGGGCTTGCCGACAAGGCCATAAGCTTATATAACCTGGCCTCCGGGCTTTATCCTGAAAATTTCTTTTTTGCCGCGCGTCTTGCCGGCATATACCTGGATACGGGTTTTTATGAAAATGCCGTAACGCTTTTTACAAAAATCCTCGCAGTCCGTTCCGACGATCTGGAAGCGAATCTGGGCCTGGCCAGAGCTTACTCAAGGCTCGGGTTTCTCGCCAGGGCAAAGACTCATTATTCCATAGCCGTTGCGCTCACTGATTTCGGCGATCCGGCTGTGCTCGCGGAATACGCTTCGGTGATGATTCAAAAGCGGGATTGGCCGGAAGTCATAATGCTGACCGAAAAGGGGCGGGCATCCGAACCCGCAAACGCTTTCTGGCCGCGGACGCTTGCACGGGTTCAGGCGGGCAAAGGCGACTATAAGAAAGCCTGGGCTTACATGAATTCCGCGCTCAAGCTTTCTCCTGAAAACCGCCCCCTGGCGCTTGAAAGGGCGTTGTATTTGCTTTTATCCGGCAATACCGAAGCGGCAGGTACCGAGGCTGACATAGCGCTTGCCAAGGTTTCAAAAGATCCGTTGGCTTCGCTTATAAAAGCCATGGCGTTTTTTAAAGAAGGAAAAAACGACCAGGCACGCGGCTTCTTTGAGCTGGCCGCCCGGAACGGAGAGCCCTTTACGGCGCAGATAGCGGAGGCTTTTCTTAAAGCCGCAGGTGCGAAGAAATGAAACTTGATTTTTTTAAAATGTCCGGCGCGGGAAATGATTTTGTGCTGCTGACAGGCCCCGCACTTTTTCCCAAAAAGGGCCAAAGTGAGGGGTTTAAAAAGCTGGCCGTTAAACTTTGCGCCGTAAAAACCGCCGTCGGGGCCGACGGGCTTTTGTATGTAAATAAGTCGGGGCCCGGCGTCATAAACATGCGCTACTTTAACTCGGACGGTTCCGAGACCTTCTGCGGTAACGGCTCGCGCTGTGCGGCCTGGTGGGCTTACGCATCGGGTCTGATAAAAAATAAAAAATTTCTGCTTAAAAGCGTAAGCGGCTGCCTGCCGGTTGAAATAGTTTCTCTTGAAACCGTAAAAATGCGCATGCCCGATGTGGAGGCGGTATCGCTTTTCCATAAAGGCGTATGGCCGCATCCGCTCAAAGCGGTCCATTTTTTAAACACCGGAGTTCCGCACGCGGTGGCCGTGGTGAAAAACCTGAAAACGCTGGATGTGGCGGCGCTGGGACGCTTAATGCGCCATCACAAAGCCTTCGGCAAAGCCGGGACTAATGTGGATTTCGTCCGTGTGGAAAATGGGGTTGTAAAAATACGCACCTATGAACGCGGAGTTGAAGCGGAAACGCTCGCCTGCGGCACCGGAATTACAGCCTCAGCCATAGCGTTCGGGCTTTGCGAAGGTCTGCGCTCCCCGGTGAAAATCACCTCAAAAAGCGGTGAAAGATTTAAAGTGTGGTACAAACCATCCGGAGGGCGGGTTACGGACATATACATACAAGGCCCGGCAAAAATAATTTTTAAGGGAACAATAGAAATTTGATGAAGTAACGCCGGCTGGTTGGCTTTAGGTAATAGCGCCGCAGGATAGCCCGGTCGGGTCGCCGGGGAAACCACATAAAAATTTGATAAAAACACTCTGCTTTTTGCGGTATAGATAAGATGGTGGAAGGGGGAACGCTTTTTGTGTTTTTTTAGGAGGTTGAAGGTGTCAGGTAACAGGGGAAAACTAACGATAGCCGGGCTTATGTTTACTACAGATCCGAAAAAAGCTGATCGTTGCTTTTTTTGAGAGATCGGTTTAGGCGGACAATCCGGCCACATTACGGAAATGTATTCTAAACGGATGCTTATCGTAAAGCTTTAGCGGAACTTCCGGTTTAGAAGGAAAAATATTGATTATGAAGAAGGCTCTTTTTCAAATTAGTCATCTGTTCTACGCTCAGATTCTTATGTCGCTTTTAGGCCTATCTGTGCTTATTTGGAAGATGGGCGACCTCTTGAAAAAATACCTTTTTGCGGACTCTGCTTACGCTATTAAAAAGTGGGCGGTTCTTTTTTATCATCCGTATGAGGCGAATTTGCTCAACTATATGCTCTTTTCAGTCGTTTTTGGAATTTTTGCCCTGGTAATATATTGCCTCCCATCGGATTATTTTAAGAAAATCGGCGCCAGAGTGGAGGGCGTGTCAAAACGCACCGTCTATTATCTGCTTGGCGTTTCCGTTATCATTGTCGCCGGTTATGTTCTGCCCTTTAAGAGCCATAAACTTTGGATCTCGGCTTCTTTCCTCGTTTTTGCTCCGGCGGGCTATTTTGTTCCGGTATCCTATTGTAAAAAACTCTTATTTCCTGCTGTGGTGCTTTTATTTTTGTTCGTTTCCTTGGAACCCATCCTTTTTTTTATCGGTCCCGCGCGATTAATGAATGAATATCCTGAGTTATTCAGCGAAACACTGGTTGATGGTGAGTATGTGAGGAATGATGCCTTTCTCTCCAAAATCTCGGCAACTCAGAGAGATGTCTTTATAAAGAAATTTGTCACGGACAACTCATTTGAGCGATCCCACCAGGTTATGGGTAGGGGGCAACTTAACCATGTCGGGCATATATTGAATACCGCCAATGAGTATGCCATGGGGAAACCGCTGTCAACAATCTTTATGCAATATGGAGTCGGTAATACTCTGCTTTTCAAGTGGACAATGGATATCTTCGGCGGCGTCTCGTTCCAGAATTATTATAAGTGCTATATTTATTATCCAATTTACTATTTTGCCTTCCTGATAATGCTGTATTTTGTGTTTAAAGACGCTTTATACGTATTCCTGGGATTTTCCGCAGTTGCTTTTATGCATTTCTTTTACAACTATATTCCGCTATATTTTGCCCCGGGGCTGATTCCGACAATACATTTCTTTGACGTTTTTCTGATTTTGAGTATGTTTGCCTTTTTCATCGGAAGGGCACGTGGATGTTCCTTGCTTTGTTCTTTATTATTCGTTTCCCTTGGCATATTAATGAACCGGCAATTCGGGGCAATGCTGGCCCTGGCCTGGATTGTGACGCTTGCCGTATATGCGTTTGAAAACCGCAGCGCTACGAAGAAATATCTTATGGTAATCCTGCCGGCCGCGCTTTTGGCCCCGGTTTTCTTGCTGGCGACTAAGTTTGCCGGGACAACATCAGAAAACATGCTTAGAACATATTTTTCCGGTCTTTATTCCTGGGCGCCGTCCCCGGTTCTGGTCATGTTTACGATTATATATTTCATACTTTCTTACGGCTTTTTAATTCTAATCAGAACGACCAGAAGTCATCTGAAATATCTCTATCTATTATCGTTCGTATACTCACAGGGATTATTCGTCTATTTTTATTGGGCGGGGTTGGTTAATCATTTCCCGATAGTTATCCCATATATCGTTTTTCAACTCATACTCGCTATAAAAATAATGGAAAACCATGAGTCTCCTCTTTATTTGCGGAAAATTATTCATAACCTAAAGCCGATGCTGCTGATTATTGCTTTGGTTTCCGTCGCCGTTGCGGCTTCTGCTTTTTATTCCAGCACGTTCGGCAAGAAAACAGTTTCAAGGAACTTCGTCTCTCACCGATGCTTCGAATGGAAATTTAAGAACGCCAGACTGATCTCGACTATCAACCCCGCAATATTTAATGACGCCGCCGGATTAATAAATAAATACGCCGATAGCCGCGGGATCTATATAATTTCCAAATTTGACGCCATCCTGCCTTTTGTAAGCGGTCGCTATAGCATGATGCCGCATTTCGAGCTGAATTGGTTCGTGATCGATGACGACAAGTGTGCGCAAGTAGTTAAGAAGTTCAAAGAAGGGCGGCCCCGATATATTTTTGTGGATTCCGATATGAATTCTCTGGGGAAAGATCCTATGGCTGGACTTGATCCTGAAGGGACGGCAATAGAGAGAGTGTCCAGATTGGGAAGACTAAACGAACTTAAAAAGATATTTCATGAGGTTTCACGCGGCTATCGATTGGTGGAGAAGGGAGAATTGGTTTCCGTATATGAAAAAGTAATTTAGCCTGTCGTGTGTAACTGGGTTTATGTTTACTACAGATAAAGGAGAAACATCATGCTTCAGCTGAAAGGTTGTTTTACGGCTATAGTAACTCCGTTTAAAAACGGCGGGATTGACCGGGAGGCTCTGAAAAAAATCGTGAAGTTCCAGCTTAAAGGCGGCGTCTCTGGCCTGGTGCCCTGCGGTTCCACCGGCGAGGCGGCCACTCTTACTCCCGAGGAATACCTTGAAGTTATAAAACTGGCGGTGGAAGAGGCGGGGGGAAAAGTGCCGGTGGTGCCCGGCGTTGGCACCAATTCCACGGCAAAATCCGTTGAAATGGTGAAAAAAGTTTCCACTCTCGGGGTGAACGGACTTCTTGCCGTTGTGCCCTATTACAATAAGCCCACGCAGGACGGCATGATAGCGCATTTTTCTGAATTGGCCCGCGCCACCCGCCTGTCCATGATCCTTTACAATATCCCCGGGCGTACAGGTGTGAACATGCTGCCGGCGACCGTGCTGGCATTAAGAAAGAAATTCTCAAACATCATCGGAATTAAAGAGGCGTCCGGCAATCTTGACCAGGTGAGCGAAATAGTAAATATTCTTGATAGGGATTTCGCGGTTATGAGCGGGGACGATTCCCTTACGCTTCCTATGATGTCCGTGGGGGCGCGCGGAGTTATTTCGGTGGTTTCAAATATCGCCCCCGCCGAAACCGCAAAAATGTGCGACCTGTTCCTTAAAGGCGGGACCGACACGGCGGCAAAGATGCATCACGCGCTGTTTCCGCTGATCAAAACGCTGTTTATTGAAACCAACCCCATCCCGGTAAAATACGCGGCTTCTCTTTTAGGGCTTTGCGGTTATGAGCCGCGCCTGCCGCTCACTCCGCTTACAGAAAAGAGCCGCTATGCCCTGAAGAAAGCCATGGTGGAAGCCGGTTTGCTCTAACAGCGGTAATCAGTAGGCGGTAATCGGTAACCGGTATAAACAGCCTGGGTAAACAAAAAAACTCTGTGCCCTTACCTTTTTCCGCTTTGTTACCGGTTACCTAGTATTTTCTCCGCCGCTTCCAGGCCTTCTTTTACGCTTTCTTCCATGAATGAATATTTCCAGGCGCCGTAGCGGCCTATGGAGGAGGCTTTATTGGCCTTAAGCCAGTCAAAAATCACGGGCAGCGCTTCGGTTCTTTCCCTGTTATAAATCACATAGGCGCAGGGTATTTTAAGCCAGAGTTTTTCAACGATCTGGCCGGAATTTTCTATAAGGCCGCAGGCCTTAAGTCCGTTTATTACTTCCGTTTCGGCGGAGGCCAGGTTCAGCGCCCGGCCGTCGGTGGCTATTTCAATATAGAAAGAGGCGCAGCCGGCCGGCGCAAGTTTTTTTGAAAAATTGCTGGCTATGCCGGCCCGGTAAAAGGGGAAGCGGGCTTCGGGGAAATATCCCCAGTGCATGTCTGACCTTACGCCTTTGACCCCAAGGTTCAGCACGTAAACAGTATTGTGGCGCAAGGCGGCCGCCGCCCGCTTTACCGCGGCTGGAGCGTCCTCAGTTCTGCCGATAAATTCATTCAGCGGAGTTGTGTTTATCAGGTGTTTAAAATTAACCGGGCCGAAATGGCGGATATTTGCCACGCGTTTTTTAAGGTTAAGACTATCAATCTCAAGCCCCAGGCGCAGGCCGCCGGCTATCAGGGCCATAGCGTTGGCCAGCGCCCCTATGCCGCCGCGTTTCGGATAATGAAAAACGGTGTTGTAGCCCAGGCCGTCGCGCCGTTTTCCGTAGGCGCCCTCAAGCACTTCTTCAGGTTTGGGCACCGGCACGAAAGGCGCGCACCATTCGGTGGTAAGGCGCTCCAGCGGGTATTGCCAGAGCTTGGCGTTGTAAGGCAGCATGAAATGTTTTGAAATCCCGTCTCCGAAAACCCTTCTGCTCCAGCGGCTGAATACTTCCGGGCTTTTCTGCGTATGGCCTATGGCGTATGGCCTATGGCTGTTGTTGTACGCCGCAAGGAATCCTCCCACGCATTCGCTTTTTACTTTATACGGCATGCCGGACAGGTTCACCTGGAAGGGATACGGCGTCCAGTTTTTGTGGGCGTAAATACGGGCGTCGCGTTTTATACGGGAGCAATTGCCCTTAAGCGCGTCCAGTATCAGGGCCGCGGTTTTTGGCCAGCGCAGGTGCAGCAGGTGGCCGGAATAATCAAAATGGAACCCGCCTTTTTTTACCGTGGCGGCAAGGCCGCCCGGGCGATTCTCGCGTTCGGCTGCTATGTAACTTTTTTTGCCTTCCAGCGCCCCGGCCGCGGAGAGGCCGGCAAGCCCGCCGCCGATTATTAGAACGTCAGTTTCCAGCATGTGAAAATATTATAGCAATAGAGCGGCGCCTTTTTCCTTTTGCCCCGACTATAGGGAAAGGTTGATATGGTGGGCTTGAATTTAGTCTAATGAAGTGAGTTAAGGCGCTGGAGGATGGCGATCCCGCGCGCTTTTGCTTTAGCCCGAAAGTTGCAGTTAACTGCAACTTTCGCCCTTCGGGCGAATCCTTCAACTGAAGGATTCGGGTCAGCGTATTTGCGCCGGCAAAAATTCCCCCGGCAGGGTTTATGGCTGACAACTCACTTCCTATAACTTCTTACTCCGTAAGAAAAATAATTCTTGAACGATCATGGCGCGCGAAAGTGGGGCATATCGGCTCGGCCCTTTCCGTGGCCGATATAATAGCGGCGCTTTATTCCGGGGTGATCAAAGCTGAAAAGACCAAGAGCCCGGAGCGCGACCGCTTTGTGCTTTCAAAAGGCCACGCCGCCCTTGCGCTTTACGCCGCGCTTCACCTTAAGGGTTTTATCTCGCGCGATGAACTGGAGACGTTCTGCGGCGACGGGTCCGCGCTCGGAGTACACCCGGAAAGTTCCCTCGGGTGCGTAGATTTTTCCACCGGCGCGCTGGGGCAGGGTCTGTCTATGGCGGCGGGCGCAGCCCTGGCCGCGCGCCTTCAGAATTCCCGGCGAAGGGTTTTCGCGCTGCTGAGCGACGGGGAATGCAACGAGGGCGCGGTCTGGGAAGCCGCCATGTTCGCGGCCCATCACAAGCTTTCAAACCTGACAGCCATTATTGACCTCAACGGCCAGCAGGCTTTCGGCTACACTGAGGAAGTCCTCTCCATGTCGCCGATGGCCGGGCGTTGGCGGGCTTTCAACTGGGACGTGCGCGAAGTGGATGGTCATGACATAAAAGCCCTGCAGGCCGTCCTGTCCTCTCCCGCATCCGAAAACGGCAAGCCGCGCATGGTAGTGGCGCGCACCGTTTTCGGCAAGGGCGTGCCTTTCATGGAAAGCAAGATCAAGTGGCATTACTGGCCCATGTCGGAAGAAGAATACCGGCTGGCGCTGGCCGCTATTGAAAAACTGAAATGAGAAAAGTTTTTATTGACACACTGGTGGAACTGGCGGAAAAGGACCCGCGCGTGCTGCTGCTGACCGGGGATATCGGATACCTTGCACTTGAGCCGTTCGCGGACAAATTCCCGGGCCGGTATTTTAACGGCGGCGTGGCGGAGCAGAATCTGGTGGGCGTGGCCACGGGGCTGGCGGAGGCGGGCTTTGTGCCTTTTGTCTATTCCATAGCCACTTTTTCCGCGCTCAGACCCTACGATTTTATACGCAACGGCCCTGCGCTGCACCGCCTGCCGGTGCGCATCGTCGGAGTCGGCGGCGGCTTTGAATACGGGCATAACGGCATAACGCATTACGCCGTGGAGGATGTCGCGGTTATGAGAACGCAGCCGGGGATTACGGTCATTTCCCCGGCCGACAACGGGCAGGCGCGTTCCGCCCTGCTCGCAACGTGGGACATCCCCGGGCCTGTGTATTACCGGCTCGGTAAAGACGCCAAAACGATAGTGCCGGGGCTCGACGGGCGTTTTGAGCGCGGGCGCGCGCAGATAGTGGCCGAAGGCGGCGACCTGCTTATCCTGGCTATGGGCAGCATAGCGAAAGAGGCCGCCGGCGCAGCCGAAATACTGCGCGCGAAAGGCCTCGCCTGCACGGTGGCCGTGGTGGCCGAGGCGAACCCGGCCCCGGTTGACGACTTGGCCGGGCTGCTGGGGAAATTTAAAGCCGCGATGACCGTGGAAGCGCATTACATAAACGGAGCCCTGGGCTCTATCGCGGCGGAGGTTATAGCGGAGCACGGGCTGTCCTGCAGGCTTGCCAGATGCGGCATCAGGACGATGCCGGCTGGTTTCTCCGGCAGCGAAGAATACATGAACCGCGCCTGCGGATTGGACCGCGTGTCGCTGGCGGAGACCGCGCTTAAGCTCGCCCGGGAAAGCGCCTTTGGCGGAGCGGAAAAATGACCATTATGACCGACACCGAAAAAAAAGCCAAAATAAGCGCCATCATCGCCTGCTACCGCGACGCGCAGGCCGTGCCCGTGATGTACGGCAGGCTGCGAACGGTTTTTGAAAAGCTGGGAGTGGATTACGAGATAATTTTTGTCAACGATGGCAGCCCCGATAATTCCAGGGAGGTGCTGGCGGGACTCGCCGCGGCCGACAAAAAGCTGCTGGTGGTAAATCACGCCCGCAATTTCGGGTCGCAGAACGCATTCACCAGCGGCATGCGCATAGCCTCAGGGGACGCGGTAGTACTGCTCGACGGAGACCTGCAGGACCCTCCCGAAGTTATCGAAGGCTTTTACCGCAAGTGGCGCGAGGGTTACGACGTGGTGTACGGCGTCAGAGAAAAACGCGAGGCTCCGCTGGTCATGCAGGCGGCTTACAAAATCTTTTACAGGGTTTTTCACTCGCTGTCCTACCTGCCTATCCCGCTGGACGCCGGGGATTTTTCGCTTATTGACCGCAGGGTGGTTGACGTGCTCAACAGCCTCCCGGAAAACAACCGCCTTATGCGGGGCCTGAGGGCGTGGGCCGGGTTCAGGCAGGCGGGAGTGCCGTACGTCAGGCCGGAGCGCATGTTCGGCCGCACCACGAATTCCTTCCTTCGCAACCTGGACTGGGCCCGCAAGGCCATTTTCTCTTTTTCCTATGCCCCGCTTGACTTTATCATCTGGCTGGCTTTCCTTGCGGTAGCCGGCTCCTTTGCCGCCATCATCGTACAGGTCGCGCTGCGCCTGCTCTACCCGGACCTGGCCCCGCACGGTTTCCCCACGATCATAATACTGATACTTTTCATGGGCGGCGTGCAGCTGCTCTGCCTGGGGATCATAGGGTCGTACCTTGCCCATATTTACGACGAGGTTAAGCGCCGCCCGCCCTACGTGGTTGAGAGCTACCTTAACTATACGCCCGGAACAGATGCCAAACGTTGAACTGCGCCGGACGCGCTGCCCCGTCTGCGATACCGCCGGAAACGCGGCAGAACTGTATCCCGCCAATTTTGACATGGAGGCGTTCAACCCGGCGGTATTCTCCGCCAGACGCCTGCCGGACCGGGTCCACTACCGCACCGTGAAATGCAATACCTGCGGCCTGGTCCGTTCGGACCCTGTGGCCGACACCGAAACCCTCTCCAGGCTTTACGCCGCCAGCACGCTGGACTATTATTCCGAGATACAGAACATACGCCGCACTTACGGCCGCTACCTGGCGAAAGCCGGGAAATACCTGTCGCCGGCGAGGTCCCTGCTGGAGATCGGCTGCGGCAGCGGTTTTTTCCTGGAAGAGGCGTTCGGGCGCGGCTATACAAAAGTCCGGGGAGTGGAGCCCAGCGCCCCGGCCGCCGAAAAGGCCGCTCCCTCGGTGCGCTCCAATATCCGCGTGAGTGTCATGAAGCCGGGCCTGTTCGCAGAAGGGGAGTTCGATATTGTATGCATGTTCCAGGTGCTTGACCATATCCCCGACCCGGGCGCGCTGCTTGACGGCTGTCTGCGCGCGCTGCGCCCCGGCGGAGCTATCCTGGTGCTGAATCATAATATAGACGCGGTTTCCGCGCGGCTGATGGGTGAGCGCAGCCCCATAGTGGACATTGAGCACACTTTCCTGTACGGCGGCCGCACACTGCCGCGCCTTGTTGAAAGCCGCGGTTTTGAAGTTAAAGAAGCCGGTCCCGTTTTCAACACTTATTCGCTGAATTACCTGACCCGGCTGCTGCCGCTGCCGCCCGCTCTGAAACGGGCCGCGCTTTGGGCTTTGGAGCGGAGCGGCGCCGGGAGGCTGGCGCTGCGGGCGCCGCTCGGCAATATTTACCTTATAGCCGTGAAGCCGGAGGGGGGGAGGCCGCGATGAAAAAGGTGATGCTGACCGGAGGCACCGGTTTCGTAGGGGCAAACCTGGCGCGGCGCCTGCTGGAGGCGGGGCACGAAACGCACCTGCTGGTGCGCCCGGAGCACACGGCCTGGCGGTTGGGCGATATAAAGTCAAAACTGTTTTTTCACGAGTCTGCTCTGGACGACAAGGCGCGGCTTTCCGAAATAGCCGGGACCGTCAGACCGGACTGGATCTTCCACCTCGCGGCGCACGGCGCCTATTCCTGGCAGACGGACTCCGACGCCATAGTGCGCACAAACATCTCCGGCACAATGAACCTGCTCGGCGCCTGCCTTGAGCGCGGGTTCGAGGCTTTTGTGAATACCGGTTCTTCCTCCGAGTACGGTTTCAAGGACCACGCGCCCGGAGAGGGGGAGTGTCCTGAACCCAACAGCTGCTACGCCGTAACCAAGTCGGCCGCCACGAATTTCTGCAGGTATATCTCCCGCGCCAGGGACGTACACGCGGTCACGCTCCGCCTTTATTCCGTTTACGGGCCCTTCGAGGATCCCGGCCGTTTTATTCCGGCGCTGATAATCAACGGTCTGCGCGGCGGCTTTCCGCCGCTGGCCGCCCCGGAAACTGCGCGCGATTATGTTTACGCGGACGATGTCTGCGACGCTTATCTGCTGGCCGCCGCCCGCGCGGATGTCCCGCGCGGCTCCATCTACAATGTGGGCACGGGTACGCAGACAACGCTGCGCGAGGCCGTTGAAACTGCGCGCGGCGTAATGCGCCTGGCCGCCGAACCGAAGTGGGGAAGCATGCCGGCCCGTTCCTGGGACACCGGGGTCTGGATCTCTGACAGCCGCCTGATACGGCGGGAACTCGGCTGGGAACCGCGTTTTAATTTTGCGGGCGGTTTTAAAAAGACCGCGGAATGGCTTTCGGGGCGGCCGGATCTGCTTGAATTTTACCGCGCCAAAGGCGGCCGGCGGTGAAAAACAGGATGCTCGCCTTCGCGTTCATAGTCTGGTCCGCCGCTAACTATCTGGCGTTTTTTTTAAACTTCTTAAAGAGCGGTAACGTGGCCAAAGGCCTGCACAAACTGGCCGGTTTCTGAAATGATACTGACCCTGCCCCTGGATATCTGCGTTATAGCGTTATTCGTTCTTGCCTGCGCCGGGCTTGGCCGTATGGCGCTTGGTTTTTTTACGCGTCCGGATTCGGAGCCCGCGGCAGGGGACTTTCTCCTTTCCACCGGTCTTGGTTTATTCGCATTTTCCTACCTCTCCTACGCGCTAGGGCTGGCCGGCCTGGTTTACAGGCCGGTTTTTTTATCACTTTTTGCGGTGGCCGTCTGGCTTGGCAGAAAAGAAATCTCCGTCTTTTTCAGGAGGTTCGGGGAGATCAGGCCGGGGCCTTTATCGCGCGTCGAAAAACTGCTGCTTGCTGTTATTTTTACGGCCGCGGTTTTTAATTTTTTCTACAATTACTGCCCGCCCTGCGCCGAGGACGAAATTTCGACCTACCTGGGAATACCGGCTAAATGGGCGCGCGCGCACGCTATCTACGCCCTGCCCGGAGCTTCGGCGCAGTATTTCCCTTACGGAGTACTGGCTGACTATCTGGCGCTTGTCAGCGCGGGTTCAGTGCAGGCGGCGCGTCTTTTTCACTATGTTTCCGGGCTTTTCTGCCTGCTTTGCGTCTGGCTGCTTGCGCGGAGATTCCTTGACCGCAGTCAGGCACTGCTGGCCTGCGTTCTGTTCTATACCATGCCGATGGTAACTTCTCTTTCCGGCGTGGGCAATACGGACCTGGGCACGCTTTTTTACGCCTTGCTTGCGGTTTATGCTTTTGCCGGCTGGCTGTCCTCAAAAGAGCCGCGCGCTCTGATGCTTGCGGCGGTCCTGGCCGGGGCTCACGCCGCCTGCAAGTACACCGCTTTCCCGCTGCTCATAATATTTCCGCTGGCTGTTGTTTATGAAGAAAGAAAGCGCCTGGCCGGCGCTGTTAAGTCCGCCGCGGCGTTCGCGGCCGTTTCATTTGCGGCCCTGATCCCATATCTTGCGCGCACCGCCGCGCTTACCGGCAACCCCCTTTATCCCGCGCGGCTGCTGCCGGGTTTGAAATATGACGGACTGCTGTACCTGGGGCATTTGAAAAAGCAGTCGTTCTTTGACCTGCCGGGCATGATGGCGAATTTCAGTTCCGCGGGGGATATCATATGGGGCATAGGGCCGGTGTTTGCCGCTTTTCTGCCGGCGGTATTCCTCTTCAGGCTCAGGGACAAGGATGGCCGGGATATTTCCATGCTTCTGCTGGGCATAGCGGCTCTTAACGTTCTGCTGCTGTTTATGGCCCACATTTCTTTCCAGCTGACCCGCCATAGTCTGCTCAGCTTCGCTCTGCTGTCGATCCCGGTGGCCTACGCCGCGGAACGGCTCTGTGCCGTCAGGACCTTACGCGGCTACATCGCCGCGCTTATTTCCCTGTCCCTTATTACAAACCTGGCTCTTTCTCTGTATTTTGGCGGAAAGCGTCTGCCGGTGTTTTTTGGGCTGCAGTCCCGGAAAAATTATTTTGACCGCGGTTATGATTTCTGGGAAAAGTCTTTTTTTGTGAGCTACATAAACCGCAATATCCGGGAGGGGGCCGGTATATTTTTTATGTGTAATCTGGGAGCCCCCCAGCTGAACTATCCCCGGCACAGGGTTTTCGGGATGGACGCCTTCGGTATTGATTTTTACGGTTTATCCCCTCTTGGCGTGTCGGCGGAATTTGAGAAAGCGGGAATAGAGTATGTCGTGGTGGTTTGGGACAATTTTAAGTCAGACGGGGCCAGAAGCGCGCTCTGGAAAGATGGCGGGGCTGAACTCCCCGTAGAATGGCTTAGGGAAAACTTTCTCAAACCGGTGATCTCTCATGACAATGTGACGCTGTATTCGGTGGCAAAACCCGGTGAAGTGTCCCGTTCCGCAGCCGATCTCAAGGGTGTTTAGCTCTTTCTGATATGAAGGGCTGTATAAGCCCTTTCAATTGTGCAGGCCGCGAACATGATCACAAAAGGGTCGATAGGGACCCTGTATCTTATCATCGTCGCGAAAAAAATATTTACCAGAGTGTAACTTAAAAACAAAGCCAGCAAGAGTGAAGTTCTCTTGAAAGCCGGCAGTGAAAGGAAGAACCCTATCACCGCCAGCGGGATGTAGAGCCCTGAAGTGGCCATGGCCGCGGCTTTCTCACGGCCGTACGCTATCACGGGGTAAAGCCTCCAGAAATGCAGGGAACGCCTGTAAAGCAGCCAGGTAAACTTGCGGGGGTTGTTCTTTATCCAGCCCAGCGCTTTTTCCTTGCAGTACTTGTCGCGTTCCGGCAGCGGGAGCGCCGCCGCGTACTCCCAGTCCGGCGGCAGGAACTGGTCAATTCGTTCGACACCCGGCCCTTTTAATATATCCCCGGTGGTTTCGTTTAATAGCGCCTCATCGCAGGAGGAACCGTACAGGCTGAACCAGGGGGTGCTTACCGGCATGACATAGCTTTTATCGTAATGAAAATAGTTCCGCAGAGTCCAGGGGGCGATGGTCAGGAGCGTAAAAACCCCGGCCAGAAAAGCCGTTCTGAATTTTCCGGTCTGCCACCAGAGCCAGGCGCATGCCAGCGCGAAGAACGGCAGTACCACGGACTTTGTCAGTCCGGTCAGGCCTATAAGAATTCCGGTAAGGGCGAGGTTTTTCCAGTACGGCGCTTCGGCCGTTTTAACGATCTGATAAATGGCCGCGGCCAGCATGAAAGTAAGGAATGTTTCGCTGAGCAGATCTCCGGTATAGGCTATGAAATAGGGATAAAAGCCCGCCAAGGCGCCCGCGATCCTTCCGGTATTTTCCGTGAATATCTTCTTTCCGGTTCTGTAAGTCAGCAGACAGGTCAGCGCGCCGAGCAGAGCCTGCATTACGCGCGCCGCAACTACGGATTTCCCGAAAATAAAGAATATCGCGGCCAGGAAAAACGCATACCCGGGCGGCCGCCAGGAACCGCCGAAGCCGGTCCCGTGCGCTATGGACCAGCCGCCGTTGATCCAATCATAGGCGTCAGGGGAAAGCTTGCCGGCTGGCAGAGGCAGAACATAAGCCAGCCGTATCAGGAGGGAAAATCCGAACAGCGCGTAAAGAAAGTTTTTTTCAGAATTCAGCCAATTCCTGGCTTTTTCGATCATAAACTCACTTCTGGCCCTGTTCCATGTCGAAGAGCATCGCGAAAAGCAGAAATTGAATTCCTGAAATTATCAGGAGCGCCACAAAAATGGACCTTGGCGCGGTCACGGCGTAGCCGCCGCGCAGAATTTTGTCGTAAACCAGGTAAAGCCCGGACAAAAAACCGGCCGGCAGCAGGGTCAGGCCGAGGTAATAGAAGAACACCAGCGGGTGAAAGTCGCGGTACATATATTTGAAGTTAAGCCGCCAGAAAAAATCCTTCACAAGCATCGGGGAAACTTTGAGGGCGTAGTTAAAGCCCTTTATCTGCGACTGGCGTTCCCCCGGCAGATAGACGGCAGTGCGTGGTATATCTATTAACCTGAATCCGTAGGCGTTAAGACGCACTAAGAAATCCATCGGGTAGCCGTAGCCCTTCCAGGCGCGGGACCAGTTTATGGTTTCAATGGCTCTGCGGGTAATGGCGGTGTAGCCGTCCACAACATCCATCGTTTTGTAGTAGCCGGAGGATATTTTTGTAAGGGCCGTTATCAGCCAGTTGCCGAACAGTCTTATTGTTGGCATTTTTGAGAGGGTGTCTTCCAGGTTGGCGTCAAGAAAACGGTTGCCTTTTGCGTAATCCGCTCTGCCGTCCACCAGCGGGTCCAGAAAATGAGAGGCTTCGCTTAACAGCATCTGATTGTCGCCGCCCACCACCAAAGTTATGTCGCAGCCGTCGGCGGCTGCCTGCCTGTATCCGGTTATAATACCGGCGCCGGGGCCGAGGTTCGTTTTGTGGCGGAGCAGGTTAACGCGCGGGTCGGTTTTCGCTATTCCAAGCACCACCTCAGCCAGCCGGTCGGGGCTTGCGTCGTCCACCACGTAAATCCTGTCCACCAGCGGCGGCGCGCTGCGCAGCGTGTCAACTATCAGTTTTTCTTCTTTATACGCGGGTATTACAAGAGCGATCTTTTTATCACGATACATTTTCAATCCCGATTTTGCGGCGGACATTCGTTCCTGTTCGCGATATCCGCCATTTAAGATAATGATATAATACAATTTTCACGCTGTTATTTGAATTTCTATGCAGCCGAGAGGTAAAAAATACATGAACTCCGTGAACCGGGAGCTCAAATTCGCTCTTGTCGGATGCGGACGCATCGCCAAACGGCATTCCGAGTTGCTCGGCAATAAGCGGATATCCGGCGCCGTTTTAGCGGCTGTATGCGATATTGTTCCCGAAAAGGCCCGCCGCTTGGGAGAACAATTCGGGGTTCCCTGGTATACCGACATGCACGGGATGATGGCCAAAACCCCGGTGAACGTGGTTTCCGTGCTCACCGAAAGCGGTCATCATGCGGCGCACGTGACGGCGCTGGCTAAATACGGAAAACATATAGTGGTTGAAAAGCCTATGGCGCTCACCTTAGACGATGCGGACGCCATGATAAAGGCATGTGACAGTGCGGGCGTGAGACTTTTTGTCGTAAAGCAGAACCGGTTCAATGTGCCGGTAATTAAACTGCGGCAGGCGCTTGAAGCCGGGCGCTTCGGCAAGCTGGTGCTGGGCACGGTACGCGTGCGCTGGTGTCGGGAGCAAAACTATTACGACCAGGATAAATGGCGCGGCACCTGGGCGCTGGACGGCGGAGTGCTGGCCAACCAGGCCAGTCACCATATCGATCTGCTGGAATGGATGATGGGCGAGGTGGAGGGCGTTTACGCCATGTCCGCCACGGCCCTGGTTAAGATAGAGACCGAGGACACCGCCGTGGTTACGGTGCGCTTCCGCAACGGGGCCCTGGGCGTGATAGAGGCCACCACTGCGGCGCGGCCAAAGGATCTGGAAGGCTCTATTTCTATTTTAGGCGAGACCGGCTCGGTGGAGATCGCGGGTTTCGCGGTGAACCGGATGAGGACGTGGAACTTCACCAAACCCGAGCCCGGCGACGAGGAAGTGATGAAGAAGTATTCGGTCAACCCGCCCGACGTTTACGGCTTCGGCCACAAGGCCTATTACGAACATGTGGTGGACTGCATAAATAACGACAGCCGCCAACTGGTGGACGGCATAGAAGGCCGCAAGAGTCTGGAGCTGATAGCCGGGATCTACGAATCCATCGAGACAAAGCGGGAGGTCAGCCTGCGCTCCCGCCCCCGGAAGACCCGCCTTGGAGGCCCATAAAATGGGAAAACCTGTAATTAAATTAGCCGGGATAGCCGATGTGAAGTTCGGGGAAGGGGTGAAAGTGGTGGGCCCCTCCAACCTTTATGGCTGCGCCATAGGCGACGGAACCTTTGTGGGACCTTTTGTTGAGATACAGAAGTCCGCCGTAGTGGGAAAACGCTGCAAGGTGCAGTCCCACGCGTTCATCTGCGAACTGGTTACCATAGGGGACGATTGTTTTATAGGACACGGGGTGATGTTCATAAACGACACCTTCGCTTCAGGCGGGCCGGCGGGCGGACGCAGGGAGTTGTGGCGCGCTACAAAAATAGGCAATAAGGTGTCTATCGGCTCGAACGCCACCATTCTGCCGGTGAGCATTGCCGACGGAACCGTTATAGGGGCCGGCGCGGTGGTAACGAAAGATATTGCCAAGCCCGGAATTTATGCCGGCAATCCCGCCCGGCTGATTAAGGAACTGCCGGTATGAGCGTTCCGGAAAATGTTCCCTTCGCCGACCTCTACGCGCAATACCTTTCCATAAAGCCTGAAGTTGACGCCGCGATAGCTGACGTCATCCGCGCCTCGGCTTTTATCCGCGGTCCGTTCGTTGACGCTTTTGAACGCGAATTTTCGGGGGTCCTTGGCATGCCTCATTGCGTGTCATGCGCCAATGGGACCGACGGCCTCTATATTGCCATGCACGCCCTGAAGTTAAAGCCCGGTGCTGAAGTTATCACCAGCGCTCACTCCTGGATCGCCACCAGCGAAACCATAACCCAGGCCGGGGGAAAAGTCGTTTTCTGCGATACGGACCGCGACACTTTTACTCTTGACCCGGCCCGTATCGAGGAGAAGATCACTCCGCGCACGGCAGGAATTATCCCGGTGCACCTTTATGGCCAGCCGGCTGATATGCCCGCCATAATGGCTATCGCAGCCAGGCGCGGCCTGTGGGTGCTGGAGGATTGTGCCCAGTCGCACTTGGCCCGCTGCGGCGGGCGGCTGACTGGCACTTTCGGAGTTGCCGCCGTCTTTTCATTCTATCCCGGCAAGAACCTGGGCGCGATGGGGGATGCCGGCTGCGTGGTAACCGCCGACCCCAGACTCGCCGAGCGCATGGCGATGTTCGCCCGGCACGGCGGCCTTAAAAAAGGCGACCACAGCATTGAGGGCATAAACAGCCGTCTTGACGGCCTTCAGGCCGCCGTTCTTTCGGTCAAACTGCCTCACTTGCCGGATTGGACCGCCGAGCGCCGGCGTCTGGCCGCCGTTTACGACAAGGCGCTGGCCGGCCTGCCCGGTCTGGAACTGCCGGCGGTCGCCGCGGGCCGCGAGCATGTGTATCACCTTTATGTAGTGCGCCATTCCCGCCGGGACGAGCTTAAAAAATATCTGGCGGACCGGGGCATTGAAACAATTATCAATTATCCAGTGGCGCTCCCGTTCCTGCCAGCCTACGCCCGCCTCGGAGCCGCCGCTAAGGATTTTCCGAACGCCTACCGCCACCAGTCAAGGGTGCTGTCACTGCCGCTGTTCCCCGAGATGACCGCCGCGCAGCAGGGCCGGGTTATTGAAGCGATACGCTCGTTCTGTAAGTGATGGCTTTAGCTTTTTTGAAATCCTCAAATAAATAAGGAGTTCTCTATCAGGAGCCGGTGGGTTTCCCGCGCGCTCCGAGACCGGATTTTCCGGGGAAGGCGCACGGGGTCTTCCGCCGGCTCCGGAACGCGCCGGCCCGGCACAGCGGTCCGGCTTGAACGGTCCTCGCCGTCCCAAATAATAGGGATACGCTCCAGACCCCGTGCCAAAAACCCTAAAAGGAGCGGTGCGGTAAACCCGCCGGCTCCTGCATAAACGGCTAACTTAAACAATATATATGTTCCCACCCTTGTTCAAGATACATCGGTAATATCCTGGTGGAATGAAGATATTTAAGTGTGGTTGGCTTCTGGTGATGACCGCAAAGAAACCGGCGGTTTTGTTTTTATCAGACTGGCGGCGACCTACGGGCGGGGTAATTTTGAAGTATCATAAGTAAGGGCGGGGACACATATATATTTTAAAAAATGTGCTTTGGAGCGGGTGACTCCGGGTATATTTGCAGGGGTTTTCCGGAAGGCGACCTGTGCTTGCAGTCGGTGGAGCCTGAGGATAAGGGCGGCCGTACTGGCCGACCCGACCCCTGCAAATATACCCGGAGGCAGGCCCCGCGAACTTTCCGGTCTGGTGTGTTAATTTTTTTAGGTTATTCGCTTGTTTTACGTGTATTTTGTCTGCCACAGGAAGAGGGAGATCAGACAGGTCAGTTTTCGGGTATTGTCCTGACGCCCTGCCAAGTGGTCGGCCAGCAGCTTATCGGCGAAATCGTAATTGAACATGTCCGGGTTATGGGCCCTGGCCCCGCTTATGGCGTCCCTGGTAAACTCAAGCAGGCTGTCTTTCAGCCAGTAGGGCGTGGGCATATTGAAGCCTTTCTTGGGCATCTTAATTATTTCTTCCGGCAGGTAGGAACTCAGGGCCTTGCGGATTATGTGTTTTGTCGTAAAGCCTTTTATTTTCATACCAAGCGGGATAATGGCCGCCAGGTCCAGCATCTCATTGTCCAGCAGCGGAACGCGGGCCTCTTGGGAATTCAGCATGGTGACCATATCGGTGGAATGCAGCGAGCAGTAGGGCAGAAAAACATTCAGGTCCAGATACATCAGGCGGTTAAGCAGTTCGTCTTCCTGCACCATGGGCAGGTGCTGGGCGAAAACCTCAAATGGATCCGCGGCCCCCGCTCCGGGCATAAAGGTTTTTATTTCCCCGGGGGTGAGTATTTCCTTGTATTTTAAATGCGCCGCTTCCGGTTTGAAAGCCGCGCCGCGCGTGAAGGATTTTATTTTAAAGTCCAGGCTCAGGCGCTTGTGGGACACAGGCAGCGAGTCCGCCGCTCTTTTGATGGCCGCTTTTACGGGCCCCGGCAGATAGCGGTAAATACGGCCGAACTTGGCGGCGGTCAGCGTCGGGTAGCCCGCGAAGAGCTCGTCGCCGCCCGCGCCGGTGAGCGCCACGGTTATGTCTTTGCGCGACTGCTTTGAAACATGGTGCATGGCCAGATAAGTCCAGTCGCCGTGGGGTTCCGCAAGGTGTTCTATTACCGAGGGCAGATATTCCTTAACGTGTCCGGGGGTAAGCAGGCAATCGTGATGGTCCGTGCCGTATTTCTTCGCCACCAGGCGCGCGTCGTCCAGTTCATTGTAGGTACCGCCGCCTTCGTAGCCCACCGTATAAGTTTTCGGCTTAACGCCCAGTTTTGCCATCATAGCCACTATTGCGGTGGAATCAAGTCCGCTGGAAAGGAAAACGCCCAATGGCACCTCGCTCATCAGCTGGCGTCTGACCGAATTTAAAAGCGCTTCTTCAATGCGCGCTGAGGCTTCCGCCTCGGTCATTTTTTTCGGGGTGAAGCGATAATGCCAGTACTGCCGTATCTCGGTCTTTCCGTTACGAACCTTTATAAAACAGCCCTGGGGCAGGCGGCGCACATGTTCGAAAATGGTGCGGGGCGAAGAAATATAGTAGAAGGAAAGATAATTTGTCAGCGCCTGGCGGTCAATATCGCGCGGCACTCCGGTAAACGAGAGCAGGGACTTTATTTCGGAAGACAGCAGCAGCGTGCCGTTAAGGTCGCAGTAGAACAGAGGTTTTACGCCCACGCGGTCGCGGGCCGCAAGCAAAGTTTCGGTTTTCGCGTCCCAGAGGACGAAAGCGAACATTCCGTTCAGCCGCTCAATGAACTTTTCTCCGTATTCCTCGTACAGGTGCACCAGCACTTCGGTGTCGGAGTTGGTTTTGAAATGATGTTTCGGCTCAAGTTCGCGCCTGAGTTCGCGGTAATTGTATATTTCCCCGTTCAGTATAACTGCCACGGCGCCGGTTTCGTTGAAAATGGGCTGGCGGCCGCCGGTCACGTCGATTATGGAAAGGCGGCGCATAGCAAGGCCGCAGTAACGGTCGGTGAAAACGCCTTCGTCGTCCGGGCCGCGGTGGAACATCTCAAAAAGCGGTCTCTTGAGTTCCGCTTCCATTACCGGCTTTTTAGACGCGTAATTTATTTTTGCTGTTATTCCGCACATAATAAAAGCAAAAAGGTGCCTGGCACCTTTTTGCTGCGAAGGCGAGCCAAAAGGGCGGGGCCTGGCACCTTTTTGCCGTCACAAGTTGTCAGTTACAGGTCAGACGCTTACTTGAACCGCTTCTTTAACCGCATTGGTCACGGCATTTATCTGGGCATCGGTCAGCTCCGGGTACATCGGCAGCGAGAAGACCATGTCCTGTACCTTTTCGCAGACCGGCATGTCACCCCGTTTGCCGCCCAGCCGGGAGTAAGCCTGCTGCAGGTGCAGAGAGATCGGATAATAGATCTGGTTGCCTATCCCCTGCTCTGTCAGGTGCTTCTGCGCGTTATCGCGTTTGGCTTTGGAGTCAAAGCGGATGGTGTAGTAGTTGAAGGAGTGGCGGCAGTTGGACGGCACGGAGGGGGTAACGCAGACGCCTTTGAGCGCGGCGGCATACTTGCCGGCCACGAGGTTCCGCATTTCCGTCCATTCTTCCACGTGCCTTAGACGCACGGAAAGTATGGCGGCCTGCACGGTATCGAGCCGGGAATTAAAGCCTTCCATTTCGTGGAGATATCGCGCCTTCTGCCCGTGGTTGCGCAGGGCTTTCAGCTCTTCGTGTATTTTGTCGTCGTTCGTTGTAACCATGCCGCCGTCGCCGAAGGCGCCCAGGTTTTTGGCTGGGAAAAAGCTGAAAGTGCCGCAGTCGCCTATGTTGCCCAGGTATTGCCAGTCTTTGCCTTCGATTTTGTACTTGCCGGTGAAAGACTGCGCGGCGTCTTCGATGATCTTCAGGTTATGCTTTTTCGCCAGCGCCATGAAGGCATCCATGTCGGCTGGCATGCCGTAGAGGTGCACCGGTATTATGGCCCTGGTTTTTTTTGTGATCTTTTTCTCCGCGCTTTTCGGGTCCAGGGTGTAGGTAATCGGGTCAATGTCGGCGAACACCGGCACGGCGCCGGCCTGGCTGATGGTTTCAGCGGTGGCTATGAAAGTGAAGGGGGAGGTTATTACCTCGTCGCCGGGCTTTATGCCGCAGGCAAGTATCGACAGGCGCAGGGCGTCCGTGCCGTTGGCAACGCCTACCGCGTATCTGGCGCCCACGTGCGCCGCGAATTCTTTTTCAAATTTGGCCACTTCTTCGCCCAAAATGAAATTAGCCTTGTTGAAAACGGTTTTTACCGCGGTTTCGATCTCGTCTTTGATAGGCGGGTAGCCCGCCAGCATGTCAACCATGGGGATTTTCATTGTTTTTCCCTTGTATATTCAAGCGCGTTCGCAAGTGTGAAGATTTACTATAATCTTATTATATAAAAAAGTGAATTATGAAACTTAACAGAAGTTTGCCTTTGATTTTTTTATTTGCCGCAGCTTTGACGCTGCGCATAGCCGGTTTGAAGCTTGGCCTGCCTTCCGAAACCGGCGGGCTTACAACGCTCCACCCGGACGAATCAGTGACTTTTTACTCTCTTGAAAGGATGGATCCGTCAAAACTGGATTTTTATCCGGGCGACTCGCTTAGCTGGGGTACCTTTTATGTTTACTCAGTGGGGGCTTTGGTTAAAACGCTTGATATCGCCGGATTTATAAAACTGGGGGATCGTGAAAATCTTAAAAAGAACCTTGGCGAGGTAGACAAAATGTATCTGTCCGCCCGCGCGCTTTCAGCGATATTCGGCGCGTTATCGGTTATCGCGCTATATTTTATCGGCTGCCTGTTCTTGAGTGAGAGAGCCGCATTCGCCTCTGCCATGTTTATGGCTGTTTCGCAGGCGCCGGTTATGGCTTCGGCTCTTGTTAAAACTGACAGTGTAATGCTTTTTTGGGGGCTGATGTCGGTTTATTTTTCTTTTAAACTTCTGCGCAAGCCCTCAAATGCCAATTACTCGCTGGCCGGCGTCTTTCTGGGGCTCGCTTTCATAACTAAATACAGCGCGGCGCTGCTTGTCTTTTTCCCTTTAGCGGCGCATTTTCACTATGCGTACGTGTCGCGCAACCCTGTTTTCGGGCTTAAGAAACTTTTTATTTTCATGCTTTCGGGCCTTGCGGTTTTCCTCGTTCTGAACCCGTACTTTATATTGAAGTTCTCGGACGAACTTAAATACATGTCGATAGTAGCCGCCTGCGGCAGGATAGGCGGCAGTCTTCGGGAGTTATATGCCGCTTATTTTTTGACGGTCCTTCCCGCGGCTTTCGGCTGGAGTATGGTCCCCTTCGCTCTGGCGGCTATGGCGCGCTGGTTTTCCGGCCCCTCTTATGAGAAGAAAATAGCGGTCGTTTATTGTGCGTTGTTCGCCGCTTGGGCGGGCGCCGCCCCATACACCTATGTGCTCTATACGCTGCCCCTTGCCCCTTTTATCTTTCTTGCCGCCGGGGACCTGGCCCATTCCATATTTGACAGCCGTTGGGGAAAGGTTATTGTCATTGCGGTATTCGCGCAGGTTCTGTTTTACACCCTTTTTATCAGGCGCAATTACGTCTCGGACTACACCATAAAGGAAGCCGACTCATGGATACGGCAAAATTTGCCGGAAGGTTCAAACGTCGCGATAGCCAAGAATGATACCTGGACGCCGTTCGTTATAAGGCGGCACTCGGGCTCCTTTAAAGTTATTGAAGGAGCATCTTCCCAGTCGGTTGTCCCGTACGCCGTTGCTGAACTCGGCAAAATCTACTCAAAAGCGGATTACGTGGTAATTTCAGAGCCCGAATATGTCCCCATAGAGGCAACTCCGGAACAATACCCGGCTGCCTATGCCGCGCTTGAGAAGGTTTTTTCCGGGACCAAAGAGGTTAAGAGATTTGAGAAGAGGCTGCCTTTTTATATTCTGCCGTTCAATTACAGAAACATGGCTCAGCAGGTAAATTTCATGAATCCGGATATAAGAGTGCTCAAGGTAGTTAAAAAATGAAAGTTTCAATTGTGGTCCCCTGTTATAACGAGATAAAAACCCTGCCGGAGGTCTTTAAACGGCTGGCCGCCCTGCCCATTGAAAAGGAAGTGATAGCGGTGGATGACGGCTCAAAGGACGGCTCGCGCGAGTGGCTGAACTTGGCCCTTGAGAAAAAACTGTTTCCGTTCGAGCTGAAGGTGATAGAGCACGAGCGCAATAAAGGCAAGGGAGGCGCGCTTATAACCGGTTTTGCCGCCGCCTCGGGAGGCGTAGTAATAGTGCAGGACGCCGACCTTGAATACGACTGCAAATATATCCCTGAAATAGTGCGTCCCGTCGCCGAGGGCCGTGCCGATGCGGTTTACGGCTCGCGCCTGACAACAGGAGAGTCGAAGCCGTACAATGTCTTTTACCTTTGGGGCAACCAGTTCTTAACATGCCTGATAAACCTGCTTTTTGGCGCGCGCATGACCGATTCGTACACCTGTTATAAAGCTTTCAGCGCGCCTTTTTTAAAAACCTTGGATCTATCTTCGAACGGGTTTGAAATAGAAGCGGAACTTTCCTGCAAGCTCGCTTTCAGAAAAGCGCGTTTTGAAGAGGTGCCGATAATTTACGCCTCCCGGTCAAGGCTGGAAGGTAAAAAAATAAATTATAAGGACGCGGTTAAAGGCGTTTTGAAGATCTTCTGGCTGCGCCTTACGCTAAGGAGTCAATCATCATGAAAGGTATAATACTCGCCGGGGGCTCAGGCACCAGGCTTGCCCCGCTGACCACGGTCGTTTCAAAGCAGCTGCTGCCTGTTTACAATAAGCCCATGGTGCATTTTCCGCTGGCCACTTTGATGCTCGCCGGAACGCGCGAGATACTTATAATTTCCACTCCCCGCGACCTCGGAGGGTTTAAAAAACTGCTGGGCGACGGGCGGCGCCTGGGCCTTAAAATAAGCTACGCCGCGCAATCAAGCCCCCGCGGCATAGCCGAGGCGCTGATCATAGGCGAAAATTTCATCGGGGGGGAAAATTGCTGGCTGATACTCGGCGATAATATCTTTTTCGGCCACGGCCTGCCGCAGGAGCTGGAAGCCGCCGGTCTTGAAAACGACGGCGCCACCGTTTTCGGGTACAGCGTGAGCGACCCGCAGCGCTACGGGGTGCTCTCTTTTGACGCTCACGGCGTCCCCCAAAGCATAGAAGAAAAGCCCTCGCGGCCCCTTTCAAACTACGCTGTGACCGGCCTTTACCTTTACGACAAGCGCGCTTCGGCGTTCGCTAAAAAACTTAAACCCTCCGCCCGGGGCGAGCTTGAAATAACCGGCCTTAACAATATTTACCTTTCCAGGGGGGAGCTTAAAGCCAGGAAACTGGGCCGCGGATACGCGTGGCTTGACACCGGCACTTACGACAGTCTGCTTGAGGCCTCAAATTTCATACAGGCTATAGAAAAACGCCAGGGCCTTCAGGTGGCCTGCGTTGAGGAAATAGCCTACCGCCTGGGTTTTATAAGCAGGCGGCAGTTTGCCCGTCTGGCGCTTGAAATGGCGGCTACCCCCCAGGGGCCGTACCTGAAAAGCGTGCTTGAAGAGCCATGAGAAATCTTGTCATAGGTTCCTCCGGCCAGGTAGGATCAAACCTTGAACGCGCCTGCGCCGTCAACGGTGAAGTTCGCGGCGCCGACATAAAGCCCTCGTCAGGGAGGCTTTTTATCGACATTACCGAACCCGCCTCCGTGCGCGCGGCGTTTGAAACCGTCCGGCCCGAGGTCGTTTATTTGTGCGCCGCAATGACATATGTGGACGGCTGCGAAAAAGATCCGTCGCTCGCTGAAAAAATAAATGTAAGGGGAACGGAAATTACGGCCGCCTGCTGCCGCGAGGCCGGCTCAAAGCTTGTGTATCTTTCAACCGAATATGTTTTTGACGGAAAAAACGGCCCTTACTCCGAGACCGACGCCACGAACCCCATAAGCGTTTACGGGAAAACAAAGCTTCGCGGCGAGCGGGCGGCGCTGGCGCTTGAGAACGCGCTTTCAATAAGGACCACGGTGGTTTACAGCTACGCTCCGGGGGAGAAAAATTTTCTGATGCAGCTCATAGGCGCCGCGAAATCAGGCGTTAAAATGCGGGTGCCTAAAGATCAGTATTCCAATCCCACTTACGCTCCGGAGCTTGCGGAATTTATTCTGGAACTTGTCCTTAAGAGTAAGAGCGGAATTTACAATGTGGTCGGCGCCGAACGCCTGGACCGCTGCTCTTTTGCGCTGAAGGCTTGTGAAATTCTGGGCCTTAAGCCTTCATTGATAGAACCCGCGCTTACCGCCGAGCTTGGCCAGACGGCGGCAAGGCCTCTATGCGCCGGCCTTAAAACGGAGAAACTTAAGAAGGAACTCGGGCGGGTCCCTCTTGGCGCTTCGGACAGTCTTAAATTTATAAAATTATTAAATGAATACTCTGCTTGAAAATTTCAGGCTTTATCTCATAGCCTTTCTGCTGCCGCTGGGCCTTTCACTTGCGTTCACGCCGCTTTTGCGGCGCGCGGCGCTGGCTCTCGGGCACGTGGACAAGCCTACCGACATCAAGACTCACAAGGTCCCGACGCCGCTTTTCGGCGGGGTGGCCGTGGCTCTGGCGTTTTCGGTTTCGCTTATTGTCATGCGTTTTTACACCTCTTTCCCCACCGGCACGCTCAGGGATTTGCGCGTGATACTTGCGGGGGGGGCGGTGATGTTCGCGCTGGGCTTCATTGACGACCTTAAAAAACCCAACGGGCTCGGCGTCAGGACAAAATTTACCATACAGTTCCTGGTGGCTTTTTTTACCGCCCTTTACGGCATAAGGATACGCTTCGTGGAACCGCAGTATCTTTCCTTCGCCCTCAGCCTGTTGTGGATAGTGGGCGTGTCCAACGCTTTTAACATCATTGACATTATGGACGGTCTTTCCGCCGGGCAGGCCGCGGTAGCCTCTTTCGGTTTCTTGCTGATAGCTTTTCCTTCGGAATCGATATATGTCAACTTCGCTTCCGCGGCTCTCGCGGGCGCCGTTCTGGGTTTTCTGCCGTATAACTTCTCAAAGAAATTTAAAATTTTCATGGGCGATTCCGGCAGCCTTTTCTGCGGATTCGTGCTGGCGCTGGTCGCTATGGGCACCCAGTACACTAAAATTAATCCGCTTGGGGTTTACGCGCCGCTTTTTATACTGGCCATCCCGATATACGATACCCTTTTCGTTTCCGTAATGCGCCTGCGGCGCGGGCATTCGCCGTTTCTGGGCAGTAAAGACCATTTCGCCCTGCGGCTGGAAAAGCTGGGTTTCTCAAGGCAGGGAATAGCGTTTGGCGCGGCGCTGGCCGCGGTGGCGCTGTCAGTTTTTGCCTGGCTTATAACCCTGGTGCCGCTTGTCTGGGGGGCGCTTATCGGTTTTGTCGTCGGAATTGTATTCCTGCTTATAAGCGCGGCCATAGCCAGAATAAAAATATAGGCCGTTTTGGTAGTCTGAGAGTCTAAGGGTCTGGGAGTCTGTGACTCTACGACTCTTAGACTCTAAGACGCTAATGTGCGGTAATTTCAAACTCCGGCGGGTTCTGCATGTGGCGCTTTACCAGGCACTGCTCCGCCGCTTTTATTACCGCGCCCTTGTACTTGGCGGGAAAATCCTTCGGCAGCGTAATTTTAAAATACATCTTTGTCGCCAGGTGCGCGGCCTGGTCCCAATCCATAGATAAGGTTATTTTCAGCCCCTCCTCGCTAAGCCCGCGGGATTGCATGAAGCTCAGCACGAATATGCCGGCGCAGGTACCGAGCGAAGCCAGAAAAAGGTCAAAAGGCGTAGGCGCCGAGCCGCCGCCTCCCGCCTGGGCCGGCTGGTCGGTGGCTATTTCAAAACCGTGAATAGCGGCGTTTACTTTTTTATTTCCCGGAAAAGTTATTTCCATGTCAGACATAAGTTGTTATCCTCAACATTGATATCGTTAGCGAATAGTGGGGGATACGAAGATTTGGTGATAGCGGATGTATAAGGAACTCATTCCCTATTCGCTCATCCCTGTTTGCTATTCGCTTGTTGTTAATACGTATACCGGTTTAGTTCTTTGGTAATGCCTGGAATAATTGTGGTTTTTCCGTCCGTTACAGCGTAAACTTTTAAAATGCCAGGATAAACTTTTTCAAAGGCTTCCACCACAACCGGGTCAAAGGCAGTTCCGCTTCCCTCGCGGATATAGGCGTGGGCCTTTTCAGGGTCCCATTTCGGCTTATAGACCCTGGGCATGCAGAGAGCGTCAAACACATCGGCCACCGATACTATGCGCGCGTAAATCGGTATCTGGCCGCCTTTTAATTTTGAGGGATAGCCCGTGCCGTCAAATTTCTCGTGGTGGGACGCGGCCACCTTGCAGGCTATCTGCAAAAGCGAACTTTCGGCGTTCGCGAGTATTTTAGCGCCGTAAAGAGTGTGTTTTTTCATCTCGTCGTATTCCGGCGGGGTGAGTTTGCCCGGCTTTAAAAGTATTATGTCGGCTATGCCGACCTTGCCTATGTCGTGCAGCGGGCTCGCGTAGCGGATATTTTCCACTTCTTTTTCCGGCAGACCCATGCCCTGGGCTATCAGGGCGGAATATTCGCTTATGTGCTTTAAATGTATCGCGGTGTCCTGTTGGTCGCGGTATTCGGCGGTTATCGCCAGGCGGTAAATGGTTTCAAGCTGCGATTTAGAAAGGCTTTCGTAGAGCTGCGCGTTCTCGATTGCCGAAGCCGCAAGCGATCCCAGAAGCTGCAGTATGCCCTCATCTTCCGTGTCAAAATATCCCGTGGTTTTATTTATAACTTCAAAAACCCCTATAATGCGGCCGCTGACATTCTTAAGCGGCACGGCAAGTATGGTTTTTGTGGCGTACCCGGTAAGGCGGTCTATGTCCGGGTTGAAGTGGGTTTCGTTGTATGCGTTCCTGATATTTATCGTCCGGTCGGTGGAAGCGACCTCGCCGGCTATGCCTTTGTTGAAAGGCATGCGGATTTCGGTGTTCTGCATGTCCTGGGCGATTTTTGACCAAAGCTCGTTGGTGTGTCTGTCCAGAATAAAAACGGTGCAGCGGTCGCAGTTGAGTATTTTTTTTACCTGTGCGGCGATAATTTCAAGCAGCTTGTCCAGGTGAGTTTCCTTGGAGACCACTCCGCCGAATTGCACCAGCAGGTTTAAGCGGTTTTGCAGTTCTTCTTCTTTGGTCATAGTATGAATAGGGACAGCGTATAGGGGCGAGCGTATAGGGGATAGGAAGCTGAAATAAGGAACTCCTTCCCTAATCCCTAAGCCCTATTCGCTATACGCTCGCCCCTGCTGTATTTTAGCATTTGTGAAAGGGTCGGGAAAGGCTGAAGGCTTAAGGCTGAAGGATAAGGAAATGAGGGGGGTAGAAGTCAGATTCGTTTTTTTATTTTACACTATACCTTCAGCCCTCAGCCTTAAGCCCTTACTCTCCGAACTTGTCCACAAATACGCTGTAATGTACGGCCTTAGCCGTCGGGTAGGCGGCTTTCAGGCCGCCGTTTATCTGTATAAGGCAGGAAGTGGCGCCCACTACAACGGTATCGGCCTGCGTGGAAGCGATATTTTTCAGCTTGCGCTCCAGAATGGCGCTTGACATGGCGCTTTGCGTAAAAGCGTAGGCGCCGGCCCCGCCGCAGCACCAGTCGCTTTCCGGCAGTTCACGCCATTGGGGCCCCGCAAGCTTTTTTAAAACGGCGCGCGGTTCCCTCCTTATACCCTGGCCGTGGCAGGCCCGGCAGGAATCGTGATAGACCGTAATTCCCGCCGATTTCGCTTTTTTGGAATGGTTTACTTTTTCCGCCGGGATTATTTCAAGGATATCTCTGACCGCGGCCGCGAAAGCCGCGGCTCTGGGCCGCCACTCGTCCGAGCCGGTAAAAAGCTGTTCGTAGGTTTTCATGAAAGCCACGCATGAAGAACAGTCGCCGATCACGGCAAAATCCCCCAGGGAGGCCTTCAATTCCTCGTAGCGCAGGATGTTCTTTTTCGCGAATTCTTTGGCGTCCTCAAGGCGGCCGTAATTATTCGCAAGCAGTCCGCAGCAGGAATTTTCTATGAAAATTCCTTCCCCGAGATGTTTTTGAAGCAAACGCACCGTGGCGAGCGCCACTTCGGGAAAAATATAGTTGGGCCCGCACGGCGCGAAATAGGCCCAGGCCGCGCCGGTTTTGCCCCGCGCCGAGAGAGCCGGATCTTTTTTTAATACTTCGGAGGCAAATCTAAGCGGCGTTTTGCCCACGGCTTTTTGCGCGTCCGCCAGCGCCGGCATGCCAAGAAAATCGTAGAGGCCGAACCAATCCGCCAGACGCGCTAATCCCAGGCGTTTTAAAATATAGACGGCTTTCAGCCATAACGCGAAGATGTGAGGAGCGTTTAAAAGCGTTTCCACCGCCAGTTTTGAAAAAAAGTTGTTGCCGTAACCGGTTATGCTGCGTCTTCCCTCAAGCGCGATGTCGGCGGTGGGCACTTTGGCGTAGCAAGCCGAAGTGCAGGCCCCGCAAAGCAGGCAGGTGCTAAGCGCCTCGGCGGCGTCGCCTATGTTTTTAGCCTTGCCTTCCACCAGCAGGCGCACGAACTGGTTGCGGCCTCTGGCGGAAATGGTCTCGCGCCCGGTAAGCATGTAAGTCGGGCAGACGGTTTCACAATAGCCGCATTTGTTGCACTGGGCGGCAGCGTCATACAGCGTGCGTTCTCCCAGGTCGGTAAGCAGGGTTTTTAAGTGGCGGTTTTCCGAGTTGCCGCCGTAAAGTTCGTTTATTTCATATTTGCTCATAGAATAGTGCAGGGGATAGCGTAGAGGGGCTAGAGTTTAGTAATAAGGATTTCCTTCCCTGGACCCTCGTCCCTATACGCTCGCCCCTGTCCTTCGTATATCCACGGATTCAGCAAGTTTGCCGGGTCAAGGGCCTTTTTAAGACGGCGGTGATGATCCAGCGGTTCAAAAGTTTGCGTAAGTTCTTTCCAGGCCGGTTCAAGCCCGCCATTAATTGACGTCGGGAAGGGGCTTGCCGCACTGTGGTCCCCCCTGCCTCTGGCGTCGTCCGCGACTGAAATTTTAAGAGTTGCGGAAAGTATTATTCCATAAGCGCCAAGCGAGCCGCAGAAAAGTTTCACGGCGTCGTAGCCGGCCACATTTTTCAGGGTCTTTCCGCCCAGAAAAAGCGCGGTGCCGTCGGCCATCGCAAGGTCCAGCCCCAAAAGAAGGCTGCGCATCTCCGGAAATGTTTTGGCGGCGATACTTCCGCCAAGACTGCCTTTCAGGTCGGGGATGGCAAGCGTGAAACCCTGCTCCCCAAGCTGTCTTTTCAGTTCGCTGATCTTTATTCCCGCTTCAGCTTTCACTGTCAGGTTTTCCCTGTCCAGATCCAATATCTTGTCCAGGTTTTTAAGTTCAAGCGTCCGTGCCCCCGGCACGGAAGCGTTTATCTTAGTGCCCAGGCCCAAAATCAGGGTTTTTGTTCCGGCCTTGGCGCGTAAGCGGAGTTCGTCCAAAATAGTTTTAGCGCCTGCGCCAAGTTCAGCGGGCGTAACGGGAACTTTCTGGCGGTTGTCAACTGAAACCGGCAATATTTTGTCCGGGTTGGAGAGCCCCGCCGGGTCAAAAGCGGTTTTCAGGCTCTTGAAAAAATCCAGGGTTTTTGTGTCGTAAAGCCAGGCCATGGCTACCCTCTTTTCCACGCCTATGCCGTGCTCGCCCGAAATGGTGCCGCCAAGGCGTATGCAGGACTTAAGTATTTCATAACCGGCTTTTTTTACCCGTTTTACTTCCTGCATATCCCGCCCGTCAAAAATAATATTGGGGTGTAAATTGCCGTCGCCCGCGTGAAAAAGCAGGCCGGCGGTAAGTTTGTAGCTTAAAAGTATTTCCCTGGTTTCTTTAAGCGCCTGGGGGAGTATCGGGCGGGGAACCACTCCGTCCTCCACCGACACATTAGGCGCGAGCCTTGCCATGGCGGGGTAGGCGCCTTTGCGTATCGCCCAAAGGGTTTCTCTTTCCTCTTCCGTTCCGGAGGTCCTGAAATAGGTCGACGAATTTTGCGCGCAGATGGCCTCAATGCGCTTAGCCGTCCTTTTTATCAGTGTCCGGTCGTCGCCGTCCAGTTCAATGATCAGCAGGGCCTCGGTTCCGGGAGGGAGCGAAAGTTTTGAGTTTCCGCCCGCCGCCTCAAGGGAAACGCTGTCCATGGCCTCAAGCGCCCGCGGCACGATCCCGGAACTTATAATCTTCGTGACCGCGAGCATGGCGTTATCAAGCGAACTGAAGGCCGCGGCCGAGGTTTGCAGATATGCCGGTTTTTCAATTATTTTCAGCCAGGCCCTGGTAACTATGCCGAGCGTGCCTTCGGAGCCGATTATAAAGCTCATCAGGTCCGGCCCCGGGTCGCGGTAAGACCAGGTTTTCACTTCCCCTTCGGGAGTGACCACTTCCAGTTTCTCCACATTGTCGGAGGTTACGCCGTATTTAAGGCACTGCGGCCCGCCCGCGTTTTCGCCGATGTTCCCGCCTATTGTGGACACTTTCTGGCTGGCCGGGTCGGGGGCGTAAAAAAAACCAAAGGGTTCCAGCGCGTTTTGCAGTGCAAGGTTTACCACGCCCGGCTCCACCACGGCCACGCGGTTTTCCGTGTCAATGCGGTGTATCTTTTTCAGGGACGACAGGTTTAATATAGCCCCGCCCTTCAGGGCTATGGTGCCGCCGGAAAGATTTGTGCCGGCAAGCCTTGGCACGAACGGTATCGCAGCTTTATGGAGTATTTTTACCGCGGGGGCCACCTGAGCGGCGGCGGTAAAGCGTATTACTACTTCCGGGCGGGCTCTTGCCATGCCGGCATCGTACGAATACATCAATATCTCGGCCTCGTCCGTACGCACATTTTCCGGGCCTACTATGGCCTCAAGTTTTTGTCGCACAGGTCCGAGTTTATCTTGTTTGAACATGTTCTTTTGCTTTCAGTTAAAGTTACTGCCGTAAGCCATAAGCCGTATGCCATATGCTTTTTAGGAGTTCCCTTATAGCTTATGGCCTATGGCCGGCGCGGCGCCCTTATGGCATATGGCATTGTTTTTACTTACCGGTTTAAGCTTGGCCGTGAAATGCGCCAGCGCTTTCGGCGCCTCCATTATTTCAAGGCCTTTTATCGCTTTTTTGTTTTTTGCGAGGTGCCCGAAAACCTCTATCACATAGTCTATATGGCTCTGGGTGTAAACCCGGCGCGGGATCGCCAGCCTTAAAAGCTCCATGTCCGCCGGCAGGAAATCGCCTTTCGCGTCGCGCCGTCCGAACATCAGCGTGCCGATTCCGACACCCCTTATGCCTCCCTCCAGATACAGCGCGGCTGCCAGCGCCGTGGCGGGGAAGTTTTGCGGTTTTATGTGCGGCAGGAATTTTTTTACGTTTATATAAACGCCGTGCCCGCCCGGCGGCATGACTATCGGCACTCCGTGGCGCATCAGCCCCTCGCCCAGATACGCCGTGGAGCGGATGCGGTACTGCAGGTAATTTTCATCCAGAACTTCCCGGAGGCCTATGGCTATGGCTTCAAGGTCGCGGCCGGCGAGTCCTCCGTAAGTATTGAAACCTTCGGTGAGGATCAGCAGCTGGCGCGCCTTGCCTGCCCATTCGGTATTGTTCATCGCCAGAAAACCGCCCATATTGGCGAAAGCGTCTTTTTTTGAGCTCATCATGGCGCCGTCGGCCAGCTCAAACATCTCCTGGGCTATTTCGCGTACGGGCGTTTTGTTATAGCCTTTCTCCCGCACTTTTATGAAATAAGCGTTCTCGGCGAAGCGCGCGCAGTCCAGAAACATCGGAATGCCGTATTTGCGGCAGATGTTTTGCGTACTCTTCAGGTTTTCCATGGAAACCGGCTGGCCGCCAAGCGAATTATTAGTAACGGTCATCACGCACAGGGGGATATTTTTGGCGCCCTTTTCCTTTATGAATTTTTCAAGCGCTTCCGTGTCCATATTGCCTTTGAACGGGCCCGGCCTGTCAAAATCGAGCGCCCCTTTGGCCGGGAAATCCATGGCTTCGGCGCCTGAAGCTTCCACATTGGCCCTTGTAGTGTCAAAATGCGAATTTGACACCATATATTTGCCATGGCCGCCTATCATGGAGAAAAGTATGTGCTCAGCGGCGCGTCCCTGATGCACCGGGATCACTTCCTCGTAGCCCGTCAGGTCCTTGATTTCGTTTTCAAAATTGTAATAGCTGCGGGCACCGGCGTAGGACTCGTCGCCTACCATTATGCCGCCCCACTGCGCCGCGCTCATGGCGCCGGTGCCGCTGTCGGTAAGCAGGTCTATAAGCACCTTTTCCGCCCGGATATTAAAAAGATTGTAATGAGCCTGCTCAAGCAGTTTAAGTCTTTCCTCCGAGGTGGTAAAACCCAGAGGCTCCACGCTTTTTATTTTAAACGGCTCAATAATCGTTTTCCATTCCATATCGATCTCCTTGTTCAAAATGCTGACAGTTTTAAATCACCTCTGACTATCATTTTACAAATATAGTCAGCAGCACGAAATAAGACACCATCAAAGCCGCGCCGTAGGGTATGGCGGCTTTTGCCCATTCCCGCGATTTTATCCCGAGTTTGGCTGCGCTGACAATATTCGGGATATTGCCGGGTATCAGCATGCCGCCTGAAATTAAAAGCCCCATAAGCGCGAAAATAACCTTTCTGTCGGTCATGGCGGGCGTCAGCTCGGCCGCGGCCAGCGTGGCGTTGTCTAAAATGGCTGAAACAGAATTGGCCCAGAAAAGCGCCCAGGTGGGCATGACGGCTATAAACCTTTCGGCCAGTGTGGAGAGGCCGGCCCCAAGCAGTATGAGCGCCATTACAAAAATATAAACTTTGCCCGAGCGCAGCAGTATGTTCTTGTCGGTTTCAACATGGTCTTCGCTTAAGCCCGCGGCGCCCGTACGGGCGCTTCCGGCGCCGAGGCTTGCCATAAAAGCGCTTAAAAGCACGCCGGGCACCGCCCAGCCGCCCAGTATCCTTATCAGATAGAAGAAATCCGCGTTATGCGGCGGAGCTTTCAGTTTTGCCACCACTATGGTGGAAAGGGGCTCGCCTATGGGGGTAAGGGCGGCGCCCAGGCCTATGGCGTAACAGGCGTAAACGACCAGTTTTATTTCGTATGACCGCTCAAATTTAAACAAGGTTACAATTTCGGCCAGCACCAAAGCCGCGATGATGGCGGTAAACACGCTTGAGCCTAGCCCGAGCAGCGTGACTACGATAAATACGCTTGAAGGGGCGCCGAACTTAGCCGTCAGCCAGTCAAGACAGAATTTTATTTTGGGCCGCACAGCCCTGAAAATAAAACCCACCGCTGTTACGGCGGCGGTTATGGCGAGCGGCTCTTTAAGAGCCGCCTTCACAAGGCCGAAGCTCCAGACGCCGGAAATGCTTACCGCAAGCGCGCCCATCACGCAAAGAAAGAACTCAAGTTCCTCCTCCACCTTTTTTACCGAAAAAGGAAGGGCTAAAGTAAGAGCCATTATCGCCGAGAGCCCGGCTATTATGAAGTAATCATTCATGAATAAAAGCTGACAACGCCGATTTGCTACAATAACATTATTCTATTACTTTTAACACGGTGATAAAACAAGGGCGATGAAACTTAACAAACCGGTCGGTCTTTTTTTATGCGGCGGCGGGGCGCTGGGCAGCTGGCAGTCCGGGGTGCTGGCAAAACTGGTGAATTCGGGCCTGAATTTTGATGTGGTGGCCGGTTTCAGCGTAGGCGCGCTTAACGGCGCCGCCTATTGCTACAACAAGACCGGCGACCTTGGCGGCCTCTGGCAAGCCATGAAGCCGGGCGGGGTTTTTGATCTCAGCCCCCGCTATACCAATATGCCGCTTGAGCTTTACCAGCATTACAATAATAACCCATTTTCCAAAGCCGGGTTTTTTCTGCAGAACCGGCTGGCTAAATTTTCATTATTTTCGAACAAGCCTGTTTATTCGCTTCTCAACAGCTGGCTAAACCGCTCAGGCGCGGTATTCAAAAGACATGTGAAGTTTTACGCCATAAGCCACGCCGTTGAAATGAAGCTGCCGTACATCGCCTGTTTTAACGGCTCAACCGGCGGCGGGCCTATATCTTTTGTGGACGCGCTTGTGGCCAGCTGCGCCATACCGTCTATCTTTCCTCCTGTCAAACTTACCGAACATGGCCGCGATTACCACCTGGTGGACGGCGGGGTTATAGGGATCGCCACCATAAACCTTAATATCTTCGAGGGCTGCGGAACGGTGATAATGATAAGCAATACCAGGCCGGAGGACCTTGCCTTTACCGGCAAAGGTTTTCTTGGTTATTTTGAAACCAAAGCCCGCAGAATGCTGGCGCTTCACACCGATAAGGTGTACGAGTCCAGAATTTTCATAAGATCAAATCCTGAGGTGCACCTCATACAGCCGCCTGAAAACCTGGGGCTCGGAGTATTTGATTTTGAAGGCGAAAAATGCGCCCGAGCTTTCAACATAGGAGAAAGAACGGGGGAGAAGTTTGTGAAACATTTACACTGAATAGCGGCTAGGGGCTTAGGGAAAAGAGGTTTAGGGAAGGAGTTCCTTACCCTGAACCCTATCCCCTCGCCTCTAGCCCCTGCTTCTGATTATGCCTGAACTGACTCTTTTAAATTTTTCCGCGCTGGTGGCTTTTGGTTTTGTCATAGGCCTTTTGGGCTCGGTGCTTGGCATCGGAGGGGGGGTGTTCATGGTGCCCTTTCTGGTGCTGGCTCTGAAAATCCCCATACACCAGGCGGTGGCTGTTTCACTGGTCGCCATTGCCGCCACCTCAAGCGCCGTAGCTTCGGTAAATGTGGAGCGCGGGCTTACCAATATGCGCCTTGGCATAGTTTTTGAAACCACCATGGCGCTGGGTTCGGTGCTTTCGGCGCTTGTGGCAAGCCGCCTGCCGGCTAGCGCGGTGCAGCTGATGTTCGCATTGGCGCTTTTTCCTATTTCGGCCGTGATGTTCATGAAAGGCTGGCGCGCTTTCGGCGCGACAAAGCATGAAATACACGCCGCAAGCTCCGCCGACGGCGGCAAATTCGACGCCGCGTTTTTTGACCCCGCCCTTAAAGGCGAGCATGCCTACAGAGTTAAAAATGTTCTGCCGGGTTCGCTGTTTTCTTTTTTTGGGGGAGTCTTAAGCGGACTTTTGGGGCTTGGCGGCGGCATAGTGCAGGTGCCGGTGATGACGCTGATCTGCGGCGTGCCTATGAAGGCGGCCGCGGCCACCAGCAATTTTATGATAGGGGTTTCCGCCGCCGCCAGCGCTTTCGTTTACTTTAAAAAGGGCTATATACTGCCGGAACTCGCCTCCGTAATAGTTATAGGAGTTTTACTCGGTTCTTTTCTGGGTATCCACGCGCTTTACAAGGCCCGTTCTGAAAAGATACAAATGGCTTTTTCCGTGCTTACGCTTTTAGTGGCCGTAAAGATGCTTATGAAAGCGATGTGAGGGCGTAGCGCCCGCCATACGCCTTACGCTATACGCCATAGGTTTGTGAGGAAATCCTTAAAAGCTTATGGCCTAAAGCATATGGCTTAGGGCTTATGATGGTACATATAAATGAACAAATTTAACGACAAAGACTTCGGCAGACTTGTTCAGCGCGCATTGCTGGCCGGCGTATTCTTATGCCTCCTGCTTTTTTTCTTCGGTTTGGTTTTCAGGATTTTGGGAAGTCCCCGGGCCGGTGGATTTTTCACCGCGGGGGTGCTGGCCCTGCTGCTTACGCCGGCGGCCAGGGTGATAATGCTCGTTTACGGGTTTTACAGGATGAGGGAATCATTAATGGCGCTGGCGGCGGTTGCGGTGCTGGCCCTGCTTTTGATAGCTTTTATTTTATGAAACGTAATTTTGAAATTTTTAAAAAACCGGTTTTGCTCGCCGCGTTTTTAATTTCCTGCGCCCCGGACGCTTTCGCCCAGGAGCCGTTGGCCGCCGACAATACCGCGGAAGATAAAATACAGGTTGAAGAACTACTCCCGCTTACTGACCTGAAACTTTCTTCGGCGCCCCTGACCCTTGGCCCCAAAATCGACGCCAAATACGACAAAGGCATAGCGTTCATGTACCGCCTGGAATTCGACAAGGCGGAGACTGAGTTCCGCGATATCGTGCGCATGAGCTCTTCAAGCCCCGCCGGTTACTTCGCGCTGTCGGCGCTTTCCTGGTGGCGCTGCGCGCAAAACTTCGATGTCAACGTCGCCTCTTCCGCCTACGAAGAGGAATTTATGCGGCATGTCGACGAAACGGCCAAAGTCGCGGAGGCGATGCTTAAAAAAAAGATTTCTCCGGACCAGGCCTATTTCTTCATGGGCAGCGCCTACGGGCTTAAAGGGCGGTGGTACGCCGTGGAGCGAAAATGGTTCAGGGCCTATATCTATGGGAACCGCGGCCGTAAGATGCTTAAAAAATGCGTGAAACTGAACCCCGATATTTACGACGCCTATCTGGGGCTTGGCATTTTTGATTATTTCGCCGATACTTTACCCGGCGTCTTAAGCGTGCCGGCGCTTTTATTCGTGCACGGCGACAGAGCGCGCGGCCTTGAAGAAGTCCGCCTGGCCAGGGACAAGGGCCGCTTTTTTTCAGTTGAAGCGCGCGTCTTTCTTATAGAGATACTCACCCGCCACGAGAAGGATTTCAACCAGGCGATAGCTGAGGCCAAAGCCCTGCGGGAAACCGATCCCGATAATCCCTTTCTCTGGCTTGGGGAGATAATGGCCTATATACACTCCCAGGACTGGCCGCGGGCGTTTGACGAAAGCCTGAAGTTCCTCACCGTTAATTCCGGCGCGGCGAATCCCTGGCTGGCGCAACAATTGTCCTTGGTCTATTTATCGGCCGGGGATTCCAAACTGGCGCTGAACCAGCCGCAGGAGGCCGTGGCCTGGTTCACTCAAGGGGTAGAGAACACGGCCTACCCGGATAAAGGCTGGATAAGCTATTGCTACCTGCGCCGCGCCCAGGCTTTTGATCTGCTGGGCAACAGGGAAGACGCCGTTAAGGATTATAAGACCGCGCTTAAACGCGGCAATTTCTGGGACTCGCATCTCTACGCCAAAAAAGGCCTTAAAAAAGCGCCCGGTTTCAAAGAAATCTACCGCCAGTTGATAGAAGAATAAGCGGTTCCTGCTCGGGAAGCAGCGGGAACAAAAGATTTGCCTTCGGCAAATAAGCGGGCTAAAAAATCCCGATGATGTGGAATTGAAATTGCTATAATTTGTATATGTGCGTATCAGGTATTTTTTGGGGACTTGAACAGGAATTAGATGCTGCGCTTTAAATTTGACAGAACAGAACCCGATAACCGTCCAGATCCGGTGATAATCTCCGGCGGCATGGGCGTTCATATTTCCTGCTGGCAAATGGCCAGGATCGCTTCCATGATGGGCGTTCTGGGGGTGGTGTCCGGCACCGCGCTTGAAATAGTTTACCCGCGCCTCCTGCAGAACGGCGACCCCGGCGGCCATATCCGGAAAGCGTTCGACGAGCTTGCGCGGCGCCAGCCGGCGCTTGCCGAACCGCTTGGCCGGGTTATTGAAAAGTACTACATAAAAGGCGGAAAACCCGCGGACAAACCGTTCAAGGCGGTGCCTTTCGCGAAACTGGCCCGTATTGAAGGCCCCGCCGGGCTTGACTCTTTCTGGGAGTCGTCGCGCGAGCTGCAGGTGCTCACCATCGCCGCTAACTTTACCGAGGTCTGGCTCGCCAAAGAGGGGCACAACGGCCCGGTCGGAATTAATTTCCTTCGCAAAGTGGAGCGGCCGCTGCCCTACGCGCTGTACGGCGCGATACTTGCCGGAGCGGATTATGTGCTGGTAGGCGCGGGTAGCCCGCCCGAGCTTCCCGGGATGATAGAATCGTTGTGCCGTCATCAGCCGGCGTCCCTGCCGCTTAAAGTTCAGGGAACACGCTCGGACCGCGGCGAGTTTTTTGTAACTCTCAGGCCCGAAACTATCGGCTGCGGCGGCGCGGAACTGAAACGGCCAAAATTTCTCGCTATTGTGGCATCTTTCGGGCTGGCTCAGTCTTTAGCCTCCAATGCGAAAACCCGCCCGTATGGTTTTGTGGTTGAAGGGCCGCAGGCGGGCGGACATAACGCGCCTCCGGCCCGCATGCAGTTCGACGACCGGGGGCAGCAGATACTTGAGTATACGGAGCACGACCGCGCCGACATCGGCGCCATAGCCGGGCTCGGCCTGCCTTTTTGGCTGGCCGGCTCATACGCCACCCCCGAACGGCTGCGTGAGGCTCTGGGAAAGGGCGCCGCGGGCGTCCAGATAGGCACGGCCGCCGCGCTTTCGGGGCAATCCGGAATGGAGCCCGAACTGAGGAAGCGGGCATTGCAGATGGCGGTTCGTAATGAGCTTGTGGTAAAGGATACAATGGTATCGCCGACCGGCTTTCCGTTCAAGGTGGCCCAGATACCGGGAACGATTTCCGACAAAGCGGTTTATTCCAGCCGAAAGCGTGTCTGCGACATCTGTCTGCTGCAGACCAATTATGTCACCCCCGAGGGCGGTTTAGGCTACCGGTGTCCGGCCGAGCTTGTGAGCGATTTTACGGCAAAAGGCGGCAGGGCGCAAAATACCGTGGGCCGCGCGTGCCTGTGCAACGGCCTGCTTGCCGCCGCCGGTCTTGCCCAGATCCGCGCGGACGGATATGTGGAACCGCCGATCGTAACGCTGGGAGACGATTTCCAGACAGCCAGGGAACTTTTCTCCCAGCTGCCCCAGGGACAGGAAACATACAGCATCGGAAAGCTGATCCTCTTTCTGCGCAAGGAAGCGTAATGGCGGCCCTTCAATGAAAACAGAATTTACGGCCGTGGTGCCTGTGGCCGGCGCCGGCACGCGCCTGCGCCCTCATACTTACACCTATCCCAAAGTCCTTTTAACCGTTGGTAATAAACCTATAATCGGCCATATCATGGACGATCTCTCCGCCGCCGGCATAAAGAATATCTGTCTGGTAACCGGCTATCTGGGCGGGAAGATAAAAGAATACATCGGCCGCAATTATAAGGGCCTGAAAATTTCATATGTCGAGCAGCCGGAGCCGAAGGGCCTTGGCCACGCTATATGGCTGACGCGCCGCTGCGTCACCGGGCCGGTATTGGTAATGCTGGGCGACACTATAATTTCGGCCGACCTGGGCAAGTTCCTTAATTCAAAGGACGATTGCATAGCCGTGAAGGAAGTGGCCGATCCGCGCCGTTTCGGCGTGGTGGAAGTCGGCAACGGCTACATAAAGAGCATGGTGGAAAAACCGGAACATCCTCCCTCAAACCTGGCCATAGTGGGTATTTACTCTTTTAAAAAATCCGCCAAGCTTTACGGCAGTCTGGAGCGGCTGGTAAAATCAGGCCGCACCACCAGGGGCGAGATACAGTTTACCGACGCGCTGTCGCTTATGCTCAAGGGGGGCCATAAGCTTAAGCCGGTCGTGATAGACGGCTGGTACGACTGCGGCAAACCCGAAACGCTGCTTGAAACCAACCGCTATATACTGGACAGAAAAAAGTTTCCCGTGAAGGCCAAAAACTCGCTTATTATCCCGCCGGTTTATATAGCGCCCACGGCCAGGGTGTCCAATTCCATAATCGGGCCCTACGTTTCAATAGGCGAAGGCGCGGTAATAGATTCCTCCATTGTGTCCAACTCCATAATAAACGAGAACGCCTCAATAAAGGCCATGAACCTTCAGGATTCCCTTGTGGGGCCCAGCGCCGCGATAACCGGCAGAAAAGACCGGCTGAACGTCGGAGAGAATTCCGAGATAAAATTTGACAGATCCGTCTTAGGGTGACCGGGTTTCAGACTAAGGTGCTCAATAAGTTCACGCCATATGGGGGGGAATATGCATATTATAATCGCTGACGATGAGCCGCTTTACATTGACGTTCTCAAGCACGCCTTTAGTGACTTTGATTTCGCGGGAGAAATATCCGTGGCGTATACACTGAAGGAATACAAGGAACTGGTCGCAAAAAAGCGGCCGGACATGGCCCTTTTGGACCTTCACCTGCCGGACGGCAAATCCACGCAGGTTCTTACCTATCCTCCCGAGAGCAATCCCTTCCCCGTGGTGATCATATCCGGCAGCGGCGATGAAAAAGCCGCCGTGGAGGCCCTAAAGGCCGGCGCCAGTGATTATATCGTAAAATCCGAAGAGACTTTCCGCGAGATGCCGCACGTTGTGCAGCGGGTCATGCGCGAATGGGGCCTGCTCCAGGCGCACAAGCGGATGGAGCAGGAGCTGCATGAGAGCGAGGTCTATTCAAAGACCATATTAGAGAGCATAAGCACCGGCTTCGTGATAATCGATGCCGAATCGCATAAGATCGTTGACGCGAACTCCGTGGCGCTTGCGCTGTTCGACGCGCCCAAAGAAAAAGTTGTCGGTTCGATATGCCATAACTTCATCTGCCCCATGGAACTCGGCAAATGCCCCGTTTCCGACCTGGGCCAGCGCGTGGATAATTCGGAGCGCGTCCTGCTTAATGTGCGTGGAGAAAAGATCCCGGTCCTTAAAACCATTTCATCGGTTATGCTTGGCGGCCGCAAATATCTGCTTGAAAATTTCGTGGACATCACCGCGCGCAAGCGGGGGGAGACGAAAATGGCGCTTCTTATGAAGCTTGAGCAGGAGGCCCGGGGCGAGGCTGAGATGGCCAACAGAGCTAAAGGCGATTTCCTGGCTATCGTATCGCACGAACTGCGCACCCCGCTGACCATTATCATGGGCTGGGTCTGGATGCTGCGTTCCAGCGAGCTTAAAACCGAGGAGCGCGAGTACGCTCTGGAAGCCATCCAGCGCAGCATGGAGTCCCAGCACCGGATCATAGACGACCTCATAGACTTGTCAGCATTCTCCCGGGGGAATCTGCACCTGGAACGCAAGCCCCTCGATCTGGCCGCCCTTCTGAATTCCATTTTTGAATCCTTGCGCCGCCTGTCCGATGCGCACTCCATTCGGCTGGTGAGCGATATCAAGGGTCCGGTCGGCGTTTTTGGCGACGCCAACCGGCTGCACCAGGTTTTCACAAATCTCCTGAACAACGCCCTCCAGTTCACGCCGGACGGGGGAGAGATATGCCTCCGGCTGCGTAAGCATGACGGCCATGCCCTGGTCGAGATGCAGGACAACGGGAAAGGCATCGCGCCCGATTTTCTCCCGCATGTCTTTGACCCGTTCCGGCAAGGCGAGAATCCCCTGACCCGTAAGCACCAGGGCCTGGGCCTGGGCCTGGCTATTGTCAAGAACATCGTGGAACTTCACGACGGTACTGTGACCGTCCGCAGCCCCGGCGCGGGCCGCGGCTCGGTTTTCAGCGTGGACCTGCCGGTCATTCCCTGGGCTGCGGAGGAAAGCAAGAATGCCGCCCTCGCCAAGACCGATGTAGCCGCCTCCCAGGACCTCTCCGGCCTGCGCATACTGGTGGTTGAGGACGACCCCGACACGCGCGATCTGCTTCAAAAGCTGTTGGCGCGCTGCGGGGCGCAGGTAGAGACCGCGGCCTCGGCCGCGGATGCCATGGCGGCCTTTGATAAGCAGACTCCTGAAATATTGATCTGCGACATCGCCATGCCCGACGAGGACGGCTATTCCCTTATCCGAAGGGTGCGCGGCCTGGGCGGAGGGCGCGGCGCTGTGCCGGCCATGGCGCTGACCGCGCTCACCCGCCAGGAGGATCGCACCCAGGCGCTGCTGGCCGGGTTTCAGATGTACCTGTCCAAGCCCGTGAAGCCCGCCGAACTCTTCGCCGCGGTGCGGTCTCTGGCCGGCTGGCGCTGAATCGGACGGGGACGCCACGGGTCCCGCACTTTGGCCCGTTTGAGGAAAAAGTGCGGGGCGGGCATCGCCCTCGCAATGGCAATCCTTGTGAACGAAGCGAACCGATCTCGCGGTTAATCGGGGTCTGCTGGACTTTTCTACTTTATTCCTATAAGGCTTATCTGCGGCAGGTAAGTCACCAAAGCAAGCATCCCTAACAGCAGCAGCCAGAACGGCCCGGTGGCCCGGTAAAGTTCCGGCAGTTTGCGGTCAAACCTTGAACTGGCAAGGAAAAGATTCAGGCCCAGCGGCGGCGTCATGTAGCCTATTTCAAGGTTCAAAAGGAAAATGATGCCCAGGTGCACCGGGTCTATGCCGTACTGCGCCGCCACCGGCACTATTATGGGCACCACAATGATGATGGCCGAGAATATCTCTATCATGTTTATCACAAGCAGGAAGGCGTTTAATATCAGCAGGAACACGATCTTGCTGGCAACGAAAGCGTGCAGCCAGGCGAAAATCCGGTCCGGTATCTGCGCGTCTATAAGGTAATTGGTAAAGCCGAGCGCCGTGCCCAGCACCATGAAGATAGCCCCCACCAGCAGCATGCTCTTGACCGCCACCCGCGGAATATCCCGGAACAGGTCCAGGTCCCTGTAAATAAAAACTTCCGTAACAAGCACATAGAAAGCCATTACCGAGGCGGCCTCGCTTGCCGTGAACAAGCCGCGGTAAATGCCGCCTATTATAAGGAAAGGCAGCGGTATTTCCCAGGCCGCGGCCCGGGCCGCGGTTTTTAGCGCCGCAAGCGAGAAAGCGGTTTTCCTGATTCCCGCGCGGCGCGCTGTTATTACGGCGTAAACCGAGAGCGCTATAAGCAGCAGCACGCCCGGCAGCAGCCCGGCCTTGAAAAGCTTGTCTATATCTATTTTTGCCACCAGGCCGTAGAGTATTATCGGGAGACTTGGCGGGAAAAGCAGGCCCAGGCTGCCGGTGGTGGTGAGCAGGCCCAAAGTGAATTTTTCAGGGTAGCCCTGCTTCTTAAGCATGGGGTAAAGCAGGCCGCCCAGCGCTATTATGGTAACGCCCGAGGCGCCGGTAAAAGCCGTGAAAAGAGCCGTGGTGAAAAGCGCCACCACGGCCAGTCCTCCGGGCATGAAGCCGAACAGGGCTTCGGCAAGCGCCAGCATCCGCTGCGGGGCTTTGCTTTCAGCCAGAATATAGCCTGAGAATGTAAAAAGCGGTATCGCTATAAGGGCGGGCAGGGACGCCAGCCGCAGCATTTCCACTATTACCGCCGAGGAATCTATGCCCGCCCCATAGAAAAGGTATATGGCCAGCGCCCCTATAAGGGAAAATACCGGCGCCCCCAGGAAGGCCAGCAGAAGGATGATTAAAGCGACGATAAGGGCCATATGATTAGCGAATAGCAACTAGCGAATGGCGAATAGCGAACAACGACTAGCGAATGGCTAATAGCGGACAGCGAATAGCGAATAGTGAGTGAGACCGAACCCTTAACCTCTGATCTCTTCCTTAATCACTCAATCACTTAATCTCTATATTTCCCATTCCGGGCGCTACACTAGCCGTCCTTTCCCTGAAAAGTCCTATCAGGGTATGAAAAGCGATCAGCGCGAAGGCGGCGGGCATTATTATCTCCGACCAGCCGGCTGAGACGGCCAGCCTGTTTATATAAAAAGCCACGGAGCCGGCGGCAAATTCGTCCTTTATGAATTTATAGGCGGCATAAAAAAGCAGCAAGGAGGCGGCAATGGTAAAAAGGCCCGCCAGTATTTCAAGCGGGCGGCGCAGCGCGCGCGGGGCGAATTTAACGAAAGCTTCAAGGGCGAAATGGCTGGAATATCTGGCGGCGAGCGCCGCCCCGGTAAGGCCCGCCCACACCACCATGTGGCGCATCAAAGGGTCCAGCCAGACTATGCCGGAATGGAGCAGAAGGCGCAGAAGCACCTGCGTAAACGACATCCCCACCATGGCAAAAATAAGGACGACCACCAGGGTCTTTTCCGCCTTTACGAAGTAATCCTCAAATTTGAATACTCTCCGCATAGTTTTATTATCCCGGGCTAGTGTAGTGTCTCGCAAATAGCTTTACTTTTGACTGGCCGATTTTGGAGCGAAACAAGGAACGAGGAGCGCGCATAGCGGGGCTATGTAAGTGACGAGTGACGCAGTTGCAGCCCAAAAGCGGCCAGCCCCCCGGGGGAGGCTCATCTTTGGCCGGCTGTTTCGTTGCTCCTCACTCACAGACCCCCGGTATGCTCATTCGTCGCGCCTCGCATCCGGCTCAAATCTGAGCCTTCAAAAGTAAAGCTATTTGCGAGACACTACACTAGCTTTTTTTGCCGGCGCGGAAGGTTTTAAGGGCGTCCTCCACTTTTTCCAGCAGTTCTTTTGAGTAAAGCTTGCCGACCAGCGACTGCCGGGCTTCCGCGCCGTCGCGTTCAAATTCGGCAATAACCGCGGGGCCGGCGGGGTCGGTGAACGCCAGTTTTTTGGCCCGCAGGATCTTGAGCGACTGTTCGTTATCCTTGCGGCTCTGCGCGGTGAGAGCCTTAAAATATTTATCCCCCAGCTCAAGCATCGTTTTCCGGTCCTCTTGCGACAGGGTGTCAAAAGCCTTCTTCGAAATTACCACGGCTCCCGCGGCGTTCGCTATGGGCATGGAGAAAACATATTTCATGCGGGCGAACCACTGCATGGCTATCACGGAAAGTGGAGAGCCGTAAACGCCGTTTATCATGCCGGTCTGCAGGGAGGTCATTACGTCGGTTATAGAAAGCGGTATGGGCTTGATCCCGAGGGCCGCGAAGGTGGCCTCCGCTACGGGGTCTCCTTCCCATATCCACATCTTGACCGCTTTCAGGTCTTCCGGTTTTGTTACCGGCGAAGTGGAAAAAATATTAACATTGCCCACTTCCGCCCAGCCCAGCAGGATATAGCCGCGCGTCTCAAAAATTTTGCGGAAATCGGAGTCCAGCGTTTTGTAGATATGGTCTATTTCTTTGGCGTTCTTGAAAAGGAAAGGCGTGTCCAGTATGCGCGCTTCGGGGGCGATTTCGCCTATGCCCACTCCGGTAAAACCGGCCGCCTGCAGCTGGCCGAGGCGTATTTTCCTTACCACGTCTTTGTCTTCCCCTGATACGCCGCCGGGGTAAATTTTAAATTTCACGCGCCCCGCTGTTTTTGCCGTGGTTTCGTCGGTGAACTGCTTCATAGCTTTCATCCAGGTGGAACCGTCCGGCGCCACCGTCGCGAATTTGACCACGGTTTGTGCCGCCAAAGGCAGGGGGGAGCAAATAGCGAATAGCAGAACAGCGGAGGCTGTTCTCTTCGTCCTGACCCCTAGCCCCTCGCCCCTGTACCCTGTCCTTTTAAAACAATTCATCTTTTTTCTCCAGTAATTTTTTCGCCTTGATCTTAGCCACCTCGTCCGGCAGGCGCGTGGAGCCGTCTTTGGGTTCCGCAGTCAGCACGGCGTTAAGGAGATTTTCAAAAAGTCCCGCGTCCTGCGCCGCCACGGCGGCCATTTTCGCGTACATGAAGCGGTTTAAAAGGAAGCCCTCGCCGGCTCCTTTCAGCGCCAGTTCAAAATGCGCCTTGGCCTTTTCAGGGTCGCCGCCAAGTATGCGGGGGCGTATGGAATAGTAAGCGCCCAGAATGCTCTGTGCCCCGTTATAATAATAGTCCGGGTCCAGCGCCAGTATTTTTTCGGCCGCCGGTTCGATGTCCGGCAGTTCGGCCACGGCTTCCGGCTTGTCCCTGTTGAGGTTTATGTATGAGGCCTTGCAGAAGGTCTGCCAGAAAAGCGGGGGGACATCGGCCTTACATGCTGTTTCCGGCTTAACGCCTTTAAGAGCGCGCGAAGCGTAGGCCCCGCCTTTGGCGTAAAAAATGGAGGCGCGTTCCGGGTTTTCGTCCTCAATGAACATCAGGGCGTAGCCGCAGAAACCCTGCGCGGCGTTTATCAGAAGTTTGCGGTTTGAGGGGTCGTTTTGCAGCAGTATTTCCATTAATTGCAGGTTGCCCGGCAGGGCTTCTTTAACGTATTGCGGGTCGCTTTGTGAGAAAACCGCCGGCAAGCCGCCGTCTATTATATTCGCCGTCTGGCGAACCACAAAGCGGTTTAATGAGCATGCCGAAAGCATGCTCATCGCCGTAAGCCATAAGCCATAAGCCATAAATCTGCGGGCTTGTGGCTTGTGACTTGTGACCTGTGACTTGAGACTTGTCTTATTCACTTGCGCTCCTCGCCGACCAGTTTTTTAAATTCGCAGACAAGCCCGGCATGCTTTTTTAAAAAGTGCTCAGCCGGGGTGTTAAAGCGCCAGGTCCAGTTGTGTAGGCCCAGGGTGCTGGGGGTATTAACGCGGTCTTTAATGCCCATAATATCCTGCATGGGCAGCACCACAATGGCGGAGGCGGCCTTCAGTATTTTTCGCAGCATCTGCCACTGCGCCTTATGGAAGGCGGGCGGCTTGGAATCTTCGCCGGAGATCATTTTCCAGAAAAGTTTTTTTTCAACATGGTCAACGGTGTCCCACCAGTCGGCCAGAGGTTCGTTGTCATGGGTCGAGGTGGTTGCAAGCGATACCCGCGGATAGTTTTCCGGGGACCTGTAATTTCCGTCCTTTTCTTTTTCCCAGCGCATTACCTTGTAGCCGGGCACGCCAAGTTCGGAAAGAGACTGATAGACGAACTTCGGGATAAGGCCCAGGTCTTCGGCCACCGGCAGCATGGGTCCGGCGGAAATAACGGCCTTAAGAAAACGCTCCCCTCTTTCACGCTGGCCTTTTTCGTCTTTAATGTCAAAATCTGCCTTATGGGCCGCGTCATGGGGTATCACCCAGGTTCTGAAAAAGCCCACCATGTGGTCTATCCTGAAAAAATCGTAGAAGTCCGCGGCCTTCTTTACCTTTGAGCGCCACCAGTCAAAATTATTTTTTTCTATTTCAGGCCAGTTATAAGCCGGAAGGCCCCATTTCTGCCCCGTCTCGCTGAAAGCGTCGGGCGGAGCGCCCACTTCCTTTGAAATATCGAATTCCGCCTGTCTCGCCCACACATCCGAGCTTTCCTGGTTCACCATGAAAGGCAGGTCGCCAAGTATTTTTATATTAAGAGAGGCCGCCTTAAGCCTTGCTTTTTTCCACTGACGGTGAACCAGCCACTGCAGGTATTTGAAATAAAGAACCTGGTTTTCCTCCCTGCTTTCCAGTTCCTTCAGCGCCGCGCCGTCGTGGGTCTTAAGCGGGGTTTCCCAATGCGTCCATGAGGACCAGTTATGCGTGTCTTTCAGGCGTCTGAAAAGGGCGTAATCGTCAAGCCAGGCCGAATTCTCTTTCGTGAAGGCGAAAAAATCTTTGGCCGCCTGCGTGTCTTTTAAAATGTGCCGCTCGTGGAAATGGGTGTAAATTTTCCAGAGAAAAGCAAATTTCAGGTGGCGGACTTCTTCGTAAAGTACGTGTTTTGAACGCCGCAGGTTTCTGATCTCCGTCTGAAAACCGTGGGAGCGCATTTCCCCTGCCAGGTCCGGAAAGCCGGCGAGCTCCTCAATTTCGGGCACGGCGATATAAATGGGGTCTATTGCAAAAGCGCTTAAAGCCGTGTACGGGCACGATACTCCCGGCGGCATTTCGTTTACAGGCAGGACTTGCAGAAGATCTATCCCCATTGCGCTGAAAGAGTCGAACCACAGGGCCATGGCTGAAATATCGCCTATCCCCCAGTCCTTTTTTGAACGCATGGAGAAAAGGGGGAACAATATCCCGGTATGTTTCTTTTCAAGTAATGGGTGCATAGTGGGTAGCGAATAGCGAATAGCAAACAGCGATTAGCGAATTAGATAAGAATGTAAGTTCTGCCGCTACTCGCTATTCGCTAATTCCTTACCTTGCCGCAATGGCTTCAATTTCCACCAAAGCGCCTTTGGGCAGAGCTTTTACTTCAACCGCCGCCCGCGCCGGCGGAAGTTTTGAGAAAAAGCGGGCATAAACCTCGTTCATTTTAGCGAATTGGGTCAAGTCGGCCATGAAAACCGTGGTTTTTACCACCGATTCAAGCGTGAGTCCCGCGGCCTTGAGTATAGCTTGTATATTTTTTATCGAGGCTTCCGTCTGTTTTGCTGTGTCAGCTTCCGCCAAAGCGCCGGTTGTAAGATCTATCGGCAGCTGGCCGGAGACAAAAACAAAGCCGTTGGCTTCCACTGCCTGGGAGTAAGGGCCGATAACGGCAGGGGCGGTGTCGGTCAAGATTATTTTTTTAATCATTTTTATTCCTTTTTTAATGAAGCGGTGAAATTTGCAAAAGAACGGTCATAAGTTCTTTCCGCGTCCGGACTGAATAAACAGCCGGGAAGTTCCCCGTTCGCCCTATGATAGGCTACGCATTCGCAGCAAACCCCCTTTCTGGGGCAGGGCTCGTAAGTGCAGGAGCAGCTTTTTAAGTTGGTCTTTTTTTCACATTCCATACATGTAGCCTTCTTACTATAGTATAAAATTAGAGTTCCACTTTGAAATACCGCTGCGGGGAATGGGGGGCTTCCGGCAAGATTGGCTGGGTCCCTGTGCGGGAGCGGGGGGGCTGCGCGGCAAAGTTTCAGTTCATCGTTTTATGGAGAGGTCCTGTCTTCCGGACGGAATAACCCACGCTGTCAAATAACCCCGGATGCCGGTTCGTTCAGGTTATCTTTTTAGCCTGAAAAATTCAGGTGGATTTTTCCCTTCGCGGAGCTCAGGTGTCCCGCCCTTTTGGCTGAACATTAATCCAAAAGAGCGGAGCTTGATTTGCGACCCGCAAAGCGGGGAATCCTGCATATTTTTATCCCTAATGTTTTTAAATGAGAATAACCCTGAACTGCAGGATTCGGGTTAATCCACTATGATGCCCTGCACCCTGACCGTATGAGTTATTTTCTTGTCGGGTTGGACGTGGGAAGCCCCGGCGGCAGACTTCACTTTTATGGTATCGCTCATTACTTGGGCGGGACCGGCTGAAACGTGTCCCTGTCTGGCTGAAAGCCAGGCGGAGGCTTCGGGCGGGCAGTTCCCCGCGTTGCCCGTCAGGCAGGCGTTGACCCCGCCTATAAACCGCCATATGCGGTACGGGTCGTAATTTTTGAATTTCCGGTTCTTGTACCCCGGGTAAGTCCAGTTCTCCCCGAGGCCCCCGGTAAGTTCGGAAATCGAAACTTCGCGTATGCGTCCTGTTTCGTCCGGTATGCCGCCTATAAGCCGCTCAGAAACATCAAGCCTGAGCGTTAAAATATCGTCCAGCATATAGTCATATTTCCCGGCGGCTTTTAACAGCCCGAGCCCGTAAGGAGCGCAACCCCCGCCGATTTTCGTTTCCCTGCCCTGCCTTCTGGCCAGATAGCCCTCATATGGGTCCATATTGCTGGAATAATAAAGGATTTGTTGCGGCGGGCGGGCCTGCAGAGCTTCCAGCGTGGAGCCTTTCGGGAAATGGAAGCTTTTGAAGAACTCGTTCATGTCGCGCACGCTGCCGCAGGTTTTGGCGTCAATATTCTGCTGCCAGTAGCGGGGCAAATTGCCGTTCTTCCCGTCATAATATATAAGGAACATCTTGTTCTCAATGCCGCTGATTATATGGCCGTCTATGTAGTCATAAAAAAGAACGCCCAGGCCGAGCTTTTTGTTGATCAGATTATCCTTGTCCACTTCGCGAAGGTCCTGGCCGGAAAAGCTTGTCCAGGAGTCGTAAGCGGCGCCGTCGGGCAGCGCGCACTGCACGTGGGCGAGTGTATGGCCCATTGGGGACCTGTATGACTGTGGAACGCTCCCATCTTCTCCGAAGTCGGAAACAAAATCCACCGTGTCGGAATGAAGATACTGTCCCAGGGTGGTTCCGGCGAAGTCGGCCATGGCTTCCTTGGGGGAGGACCAGTCAAGAATATTTCTCGGCGGGTAAGAGTAGATGGTCAGGGTCCCGCCCTGCAGATTGGATACGGCCGCCGGAGCGTGCGGTGCTTTCTTGGCCGGCACTTCCGGTATGGCGGTATCTTCCAGGCTCAAGCCGGCGGACTTAAGCGCCGCGTTCTCTCCCGCGGAAGCATAGGAAATAAAATTAAAAGATAAAAGTGCCGCAGCCGCAACTTCGGTAAAATTCGTCATTTCTCAGATCTCCTGTAACCGTTTGTGCTGTCACTATATTGAAACATTAGGTAAGACCTTCGCACAAGACCCATTAGGGGCTGCCTTGTCAGGATATTCGGCCCATGCATAAATGGGCACAATGGCCCCGCCGCCATGTGCCAAACGCCAGGCGGGGGGGTGAAAATTGATAAAAATACCGCCGCTTTTTGTATTATTTAAGAAAAGGTACCTTTTTGATGCCTTTTTGTATGTGGAGGGAAAAATGAAAATTTTCATCAGCGCGGATATAGAAGGAATATGCGGGGTGTCGGCCTGGGAAGAAATAACAGCCGCGAGCCCCGAATATGCCGCCTGCCGCCGGCAGATGACCGCGGAAGTGCGCGCGGCCTGCGAGGGAGCCATCGCGGCGGGCGCGGCTGAAATACTGGTGCGGGACGCCCACGGCTCCGCACGCAATATAATACATTCCGAACTTCCCCGCGAAGCCAGGCTGGTGCGCGGCTGGAGCGGCGGCCCCATGATGATGATGGACGGTCTGGAGCCGGGCTTTTCCGCCGCGGTCTATATCGGCTATCACGCAAGAGCGGGCTCCGCCGCCAGCCCGATGTCGCACACAATGTCCACCTCGCTGGCGGAATTTATCATTAACGGAAAACCGGTTTCGGAATTCGAGATAAACGCCTGGGCCGCGGCGGGGCTTAAAGTGCCCAGCGTTTTTATATCAGGCGACAAAAGCGCCTGCGCGCAGGCCAGGCGGCTGCTTCCGAACATAGGTTTTACGGCCACCAAGGAAAATATCGGAGAGGCCACGGTGCACATGCATCCGCTGGCGGCGCTGGACCGCATCTCGGCCGGGGTGCAGGCGGCCCTTATGTCGAAGGCGGCGAAAAAGCTCCCCGGGCTCCCGAAGAATCCGGTGATGGAACTGCGGTTCAAGGAGATAAAAAAAGCCCGGCGCTTTTCCTGCTACCCCGGCGCCGAACGCACCGGCGACGCAACAGTGCGCCTCAAATGCGCCGACTGGCGCGAAATAATGCGCGCGATACAGTTCATATACTGACAAGTATGAAAAAAGCACATTTCAGCGCGTTTCTGTTCGCATTGTTATTTTCACTCGCCCCCGGCAGCGAAGCACGGGGCGGGGCGAATGGTCCCGTTATCGTATTTTTAAGCGATTTCGGTATCGCCGACGATTCGGTATCGCAGTGTAAAGGCGTTATCGAATCTGTATCCCCCGGAACCGTCGTGGTGGACATGACGCATAACATCCCCCCTTACGACATCCGGCTGGCCGCGTTTTACCTGGCGGATTCCGCGCTCGCATGGCCCGCCGGGACGGTATTTCTCGCAGTGGTGGACCCGGGAGTGGGAACCTCGCGCAAAGGCGCGGTATTAAAAACCAAATCCGGACATTTTTTTGTGGGGCCGGACAACGGCCTGTTTACCCTCGCCGCGCGGCGGTTTGGGATAGAAAAAATGGTTTCCATTGAAAACCGTTCCTTTATGCGCAAGAGCGTCACCTCCACCTTTCACGGCCGCGACGTCTACTCCCCGGTAGCGGCCCGGCTCGCGCGCGACCCGCTGGTTTTGGACAAACTTGGCCCGGCCATCTCCGCGCCTGTGCTGCTGGATTGGCCCGCGCCGGTGGCCGGAACGGCGACAGTGACCGGCTCATTGCTGCGCGTTGAAAGTCCGTACGGAAATATCTGGACCGATATCGACGCCGCGGCGGTCAAGCGCAGCGGATTAGTTGAAGGGAGCGTCCTGGTGATTGATCTTGGCGGCCGCGTTTTAACCGTTCCTTTTGTCTCTACGTTCGGGGATGTGCCGGAGGGCGCGCCCCTGGCTTATATCAATTCGCGCGGGCTGCTGTCCTTCGCGCTTAACATGGGGGATTTTTCCGGGAAGTACGGGGCGCGGGCCGGCGAGCCCGTAACCGTCAGCGTCTCCAGTTCCGCTTTTGCGGCTGACGGGAGATAATTTTTCAAAATATAGCACAGCAGGCCGGCCTGTCGTGTTATGCACGGTGCCCATTTTGCTATTATTGCCTTTTAAGCCCAGGACATTGTATGGAAAATACCGGCAAAATTCATTTTTCAGGTATAGGCGGGGTGGGCATGAGCGCTTTGGCCCAATTGTCCGCCATGGAAGGGAAACCGGTTACCGGCTCCGACCGCGACTTTGACCGGGGCCGCAGCCTTGAGCTTAAAACCAAGCTCCGGTCCCTTGGTATTGAAATATTCCCGCAGGACGGTTCGGCCGTTTCGCCCGCTACCTCCGAGCTTATCGTCTCCACCGCGATAGAGGATTCAAATCCTGAAATAGCCGCGGCCAAAACCCTTGGCGTTAAAATTTCCCATCGTTCAGAATTGCTTGCCTCGTATGTCAACCGCTATAACACCATAGCCGTGGCGGGAACCAGCGGAAAGTCGACGGTTGTGGCCATGATATTTGAAATACTTGAGTTCGCGGGCCGCCGGCCGGGTTTAATTACCGGCGGGGCCCTGATCTCGCTCGGAGAACGCGGCATGGCGGGCAACGCTTTTCTGGGCGGGTCGGACCTTCTGGTGGTGGAGGCCGACGAATCCGACGGCACCATAACCCGGTATAGGCCGAAAACGGGCCTGCTTTTAAATATCACCAAGGACCACAAGGACCTGGAAGAATTGAAAAATATTTTCGGCGTTTTCGCCGGCAACTGCGGAAAATTTTACGTCAACGCGGATGATCCGGCTTCCGTGAGTTTAAAGACCAAAGCGGAATTGTTCGGCCTTAACACAGGCAAGCACAAGGTTTCAGATATAAGCTTCAGCGGTTTTTGTTCCTCTTTCAAGGTGAACGGGGTTGCTTTTAAACTTCCTGTCCCGGGCCTTTACAATATAGAGAACGCCCTGGCGGCCGTTACCGTCGCCGCGGGCCTTGGTGTGCCGCTTGCAACATGCGCCGCCGCGCTTGGAAATTACAAAGGCGTGGACCGCCGTTTCAGAATAATAGGCGAAAAGAAAGGGATAACGGTGATAGACGATTACGCCCATAACCCGGCAAAAGTCGCAGCCGTCTTAAAAGCCGTTCACATGGATAAAAACAGGCGTGTCATAGCCGTTTACCAGCCGCACGGTTTTACCCCGACCAGGCATTTAAAGAACGAACTGATAGAAAGTTTCGCCTCGGGGCTTGCGCCGGAAGACATTCTTGTCATGCCTGAAATTTATTACGCCGGCGGCACGGCGAACAAAGACATTTCCTCAAAAGATCTGACGGACGAAGTTTCGCGGAGAGGGATAAAAGCCCTGTTTTTCCAGCGCCGTGAGGAGATACCCGCGGCTGTAGCCGCGCTTATGAAACCAGGCGGCATAATACTGGTGATGGGCGCGCGCGACGCCACGCTTTCCAATTTCGCTTCGGATATTTTCAAGGCGCTATGAAGAAGCGCAAAATGCAAAGTGAAACATGCAAAATGGAGACGTGAAAAATGGCTAAAGCGCTTGTGATGATCTATACCACGCTCAGGAAAAGGCTTGGCATTTCACGGGCTGAATTCGAAGGCGAAAATATTGGCGAGCTTATAGAAAAGCTCTGCGCCCTGAAAGAACCGGAGGTTCGAAAGCTGATCCTGGACGGAGACGGCAGGGTGAAAAATTATTTCGTGCTTACCCTTAATTCCGAAATCCTTGACAACGGCAAAGCCGCGGGGGTGAAAGTAAAAGACGGAGACATACTGCATGTTTTTCCGCCGGTTTCCGGAGGGTGAATAGGGCAGGGGCGAGCGTATAGGGGATAGGTGTTTAGGGAAGGAGTTTGTTCATCCCCTCACCGCTAACCTCCAGCCCCTAGCCCCTGATATAAAAGGAGTTACTTATGAACCCGGTTCAAATAACAGAAGGTGTGTATTCTCTGCGCGTCAACCATTTCAACAGGCATCTTTTTGATTCCCTTATTCCCCTGCCTGACGGTACCAGTTATAACGCTTATCTGGTAAAGGGCTCCGAAAAAACAGCCCTGCTTGACTGCGCCGACCCCGAGAAAAAAGAGGCTCTTCTTGCCTATCTGAAGGGCATTAAAAAACTTGACTACATAGTCGCGCATCATGCCGAGCAGGACCATTCGGGTTCCATCCCCTTTGTGCTTGAGAAATATCCTTCAGCCAAAGTGGTGACAAACCCCAAGTGCAAAGAGCTTCTGATGAGCCATCTGCATATTCCCGCCGACAAATTCATGGAGGTAAAAGACGGGGAGACCCTTTCGCTCGGCGGCAAAACGCTCGAATTCGTTTATCTGCCCTGGGTGCATTGGCCCGAGACCATGGGCACTTACCTGCGCGAAGACAAGATTCTGTTTTCTTGCGATTTTTTCGGTTCGCATTTAGCCTCGGGCGAATTATTCTCGCGGGAACATACGGTTTATGTGCCCATGAAGCGCTATTACGCCGAGATAATGATGCCGTTCCGCTCAAACATTAAGGCGCATCTGGAAAAACTTTCAAAATACGAAATTAATTTCATAGCGCCCAGCCACGGTCCGGTGCATAAGAATGTCAAATTCGCGCTGGACATTTACAAAGACTGGGCCTTCGGGGAGCCGAAAAACAAGGCGCTTGTGGCCTATGTGTCAATGCACGGAAGCACTTATGTTCTGGTAAACCGTCTGGTAAGCGCCCTTGAAGATGCGGGGGTGAGCGTGGAAAAACTGAACCTGGAGCAGTTTGACGAGGGGAGGGTTGCCATGGCTTTGGTGGACGCCGCCACCGTTGTTATAGGAACGCCCACGGTCCTTGCGGGACCCCATCCCAAAGCGGTTTACGGGGCCTATCTGGCGAACGCGCTCAGGCCTAAAGTAAAGTTTATTTCCGTTATCGGTTCTTACGGCTGGGGGGGCAAAGCGGTTGAAACGCTGGCGGGTATGCTGACGAATTTAAAGGTTGAAATACTTCCGCCAGTAATGGTAAAAGGCCTGCCGAAAGAAGATGACTTGAAAAAAATAGACGATCTGGCCGCCGCCATAGCGCTCAGACATAAAGGATTAAAGGATAGTTAGTTGCAAGTCACAGGAATGGGCCCTTGAAAAAAAGCGTTTCCTCTGCTAGACTCTAATTAAGGATATTCCTTATCTTCCAGCTTCCGGCGCCCGGCGGTGCGGGAGGGGTGGAAGTAAGGTGCTTTTGTTTGTATCTTTTTCGGGGGGAAAATTAATATGGCTGAAAACGACAAGGGCAGGCCGGATGACAGCGCCAGAGACCGCCGGCACGACGGAGGCAGAAAAAAGGCGCTTATAGTATCCCTGCTGGCCTTCCTTCTTTGCGGCGGCGGGATTTTTCTTTTTTTCGTGATCCAGGGCGCGGAAGATCTAAAAGACAATAAGACGCAGAACTTTTCCTATGGCGCCGAGGCCAGGGCCGGAGTGACCGCTTTCATGAAGAACCTCGGTTTTGTCTCGGATGAGCCCGAGTTGTCGCAGGACGCTCAGAAAAGAAGCCTGGCTAGGGAGCTTGCCTCTTCCGTGTCCGATTTGGCGTCGGAGATTTCGGACTGGATGGATAAAAGCGGGCCGACGCCGAATTCTCCGGGGAATCGTTATCCTTCGGCCTCGCTGGCTTCCGGCGCTTCCGTCCCCAGAATGGCGGGTAAAGGTTCCGGCCTTGGCTCCGTAGGCGGCGCGGAGACTAAATCTTCATCCGGGCTTTCCAGGTTCGGTTCCGAAGACGACTCCGGCAATGTGAGTATTTCAAAGGCGGGCGCATTCGGCGCCAAGGGTCAGGGCGCGAAAAGCGGCACTCTTTCGTCTTTGCGAAATTCACGGGCTTTTCTTGGAGACGCCCTTAGAAGTTCTTCCGCCATGGAAGCCAAAACCAAATGGGGACAAAGCTTCGGGGTGGGGAATGCCGGTTCGGCGTCGGGGCTTGCTTACGGAAAAAGCGGCCTGGCCAAGCTTGACACTATAAAAAGCGGTGAAATTGACAGCCTTAAAATGACCGGGGCAAAATCTCTTAAACCCGGGGAAGTGAGTCCCCCTACAAGGGACAAATCGGCTGAGGCTAACGATCCCGCCCTTAATAAGATGAAAGAGGCCGCCAAAGACGCTGCAAATCCCACATCCGGTCTGGCGAATTCCATGTTCAGCCCCATGGCCAATAAGCTGGGCGCCCAGGCCCCTGAAGGAGGGGACGCAAATTCCGCGCCTCCCGCACAGGCGACCCAGATGGCGAATAAGCCGACTGCTTGCTGCGAGCCGCCATGTGAGTACCCCGGTGGTGCGGGCTCATTCAAAGATAATCCGCCGCCGTATCCTCTTGTGAGGACCAATGATGGCTGGAAGGTCACAGTATCCGGAGAGGATACAGTCAATGGTAGCGTGAGCAAGTATACCGATACACTGTGGGAATGTAAAAACCCCTGTAAGTAGCCGGAAGGGATGATCGTTTTGGCAGAGTCTGACAAAAAAACGCCGAAAAGCCCCCGTATATGCGGCGTGTGGGTGGTAGGCCGGGCCCTTGACAAGTCAAGTGTTTTCTGCTATAACATATTTGCGGTCGGAACTTTGCCTTGAACATTCCAGTAATTGTGTCAAGGAAAGTTTATAGTTGTTTGTGCGTTCTGGGTTTGAACCGGTTGAGTGGAATAAAGTATGCGGTTTCCTCCTGTGTCACCGGCGGTCGTTGCCGGGTGGCTGGAAAAAGAGAGGGGTTATGATACGGATACAAAACAAAAAATCCAAGTCCGCTCAGTACCTTGTAGGCGGCATTATCGCGATTCTCATCCTTATCGCGTGGATTTCGTTGCCGCTCATGAGTAATTCTTCTCTTGACTCTTCCGCCGCTTCCGGCAATCCTTTTAAATCCAGGGTATCCGATATAGGCGCTTTGGGCGAGGGTATCCCTTCGGAGGGCGGGGCCCCCGGCTCGCCTTTAAGCGGAGAAATGACGGATAATCCTGCGACTTCCGGCGAAAGTATGGCGTCTTCGCTTTTCCAGTCCGGTTCCGACACGGAAGACGCGCAGGCCGCGGATAAAAGCGCTTCAGCCGAAGCACAGGCGCCTGATTTGTCCGGCAAATTTTCAGCCTCAGCCGCGGCGCCGGCTCCCAGGCCTGGCGCGGGCGGCGCGAAGCTTACTCCGCAGGCCTCGATCACGGCCGGCAATGCAAATTCCATGTCCACGGGCGGCGCGCATAATAAATTCTTCGGCAATGGAAGCGCCAAAGCGGACATCGCCCCGGCCGGCGATCTGAAACCTGTAAAAGCCCCCCCCGCTAACAAAGGCGTGCTGCTGGCCATGCTGGGCAATGCCGCGGATAAAAGCCAGCTGGCCGCCAAAACCAACAACATGGATGCGGCCAAGGGTGGCGCCACCACGGCTTTTGAAAAAAGCGCCAAGGCCGATACTTCGGATCTTAACACGGGGTTGGAGAACGGCGCGGCTTCTTCGGGCCTTGCTTTGGGCCAGGCCGCTCAGGACCTGAAAAAGAGCGACCCCAGTCTGAATTCCAATAAGAGCAAGCCTCCCGAAGTGTCGAAGCCGAAAGAAGATAATACCGACGAAGAAATGAAGAAGATGATACTGCAGATGATCATACAGGCTACGCTCGGGTCGGTGTTCGGCGCTATAGGCCAGTCGATGGCCATGGCCATTAATCCCGACTACCAGCAGAAGCCTGTAGGCTGTACCCCGGGGCAGTACAATCAGACAACCGGGAAACCCTGCTGAAGCTTGACGCCGTGAGTTGCAAGCGATATGTGCGCCGGATTTAAAGGAGAAATTTATGAACTCTCAAAATGACAAAGAAGAAAAGAAAGGCGGGTTCTGGTCGGCCCTTTCCGGGCTTTTCAGGGGCGGCTCATCGGCTATGGGCGGCGCTTCTTCGGGGCTTGGTTCCGCCGGAGGCATAGGCGGATTGTTCGCCACCAAGGCCGGTATATTGGGCGTGGTGCTTGGCGGGGCCACCATAGCCGCCGGAGTGGGTGTGATCTATAACTTTGTCGGTTCGTCCTCCAAATCCGTTTACACGCCTCAGTTGTTCCAGAACAGCTATTTAGAGGAAGAGTCGCAAAAAGCCGGCATGGAAAGGGCTAACAGGAATTCGGCGTCGGGTGACATATCCAGCCTGGATATGTTCAGGGAGCAGGCCAAAAAAGACGGCCTGGGCGGCTCGCCCGACGGGGCGGGAGATAAATCGGGCAAGGACGCTTCAGCTGATGCTTCAGCCGAGGCTCCGGCCGTGGATAATAATTATGCGGCTGGCGCTTCAGGCGCTGACGCTGCGGGAGCCGGAGCGCCAAAATTGCAGGCAGCCCCGGGCTTCGGTTCAAAGGGCGGCGGTGGCGGTGGCGGCGCTTCAGGTACCACTATCCCCAGGATGCAGGACGGCGGCGGGCTTTCAAGCGGCATAGGAAATCAGTTCGCTTCCGTTTACAGGCCGCCGGCCGGCACGGGCAAAAGCTCAGCCATGAACGGCTCCCTGGCCTCAAGGGTCGGCAATTCCCCAAAATACACGGTGCCGAATTTTAACAAAAAAGGCGCCTTTGGACAGGCCAAATACGCCGGCAAGATGGGCTCCAAAGCTGCCTACTCGACCAACGCGAGCGGGTCGAGAACTGAGGCTTCACAACCTTTTGATGGCGGGAATACCGGCACAGGGGATGCGGGCGCCGCCGGTACGGGCGCGGGCCTTGGCGGGGCCGGTGTTTCAGCCGGGGCCGGCTTAAAGGGGAACGATCCCAGCCTTAACAGCAACAATTCCACCCCGCCTAAAGTGTCGGATCCGGTAAATGACGATTCAGAGGTGAAGAAATGGACCGACAGGGCGATGTACGGGATGCTGCTGGCCGCCGCTTTAATTTTCGCGACCAGCATTTTCGCCAAGAAAGCCAACGCGGCTTTGCACCAGGCTGCCGTTGACTCCGCCGCAGGCCCCGTCGGCATGGCTAAAGTGGCCGGGGATATGGCTACATACGCGTCTATGAAATCATATGCGATGTACTGCTGCATAGCCGCCTGCGTGGCCGCCGGTTTCGTTATGATAGCCGGCATGAAACTCAGGGGCCTCGACCAGAAAATGACGGGTATGATCTACATGGGGGTCGGCGCCATCCTTATGTATCAGGCCTACGCGGCTTACTCCGGCATAGGGGAGGGTGGTACTGCTGCGCAGGATATTTCAACCTTAACAGGAAACGGCAACGCTGAGTTTACGAACTTTGCGGCAACGAATAATATTAATCTCTCGAGTATCGGCGGGTCTGCTAATGCGGCGGTGGCGCCATGATTTGCAAAACTCTGGAGCGGTGAAATATGTTGATTTTAATGGGAGGTAATTATGAACGAAAATCTGCCGGAAATAAAATTTAAGGAGAAGAAAGAAAAAAAAGGTCTTCTCCCCTGGCTCAGGGCCCGCTTGGGCTTCGGCGCCAGAAGTTCCATGGGCGGGATTGAAGAAGCCGGCGGCGCGTTTCGGGGCGCGGCCAACTTCGGCAAGTTGGGCGGCTTCGGCTCGTCCTCCGGCATAGGCGCCCTGTTCGCGGGCAAGGCCGGGTTGCTTATTACCGCAGCCATAGTGGCCGTGGGAACGGGGGTTTACCTGGCCAATAATGGCCCGGCTCCCGTGCAGAACTCCGCTTTTAACAGCGGTAAAACGCCCGACAACTATGTGCCGTCCATCCTGAGGAGCCAGGCCCGGAACCAGGGCTCTTCTTTGGATATGTTCAAGGACGCCAATAAGAACTCCGGGATAACCTCCGAAGAGGAAGCCGCCAGAAAGGCCGAAGAGGAAGCCGCCGCCAAGGCGGAAGCGGATGCCGCTAAAGGCGCTTCGGCGGACCAGAGCCAGAACCAGCCTGCGCCCGGCAATAATATGCAGCAGGATATGATGGGTAAACTGCAGGGGGCTTCGATGGGCTCTCTTACCAGTTCCCTTGGCGGAGGGGAAAGCAAGTTCAGCGGCATGGGCGGGTTCGGCAATAAGTTCGGCAAGGGGGCGGTGGGTCCGCAGGTCGGCCTTAGCAGCGTAGGCTCCGGCTTTCAGGGTATGCCTAAGTTTGACCAAAGGAAGAAAGTGCTGGCCATGAAGGGCAGTTCAAGGCCCGTGTTTTCAAGCGCGAAGAGCGGCAAAGGCGCCAAGTCCGGCCCGGGGTCGTATAATCAGGCCAAGGGTATAAAGGCCACGCAGAAATCTTACAGCGGCTCAAATGTCGATTCCGCCCGCTCAACCCAGGATAAGGCCTGGGAAGGTTCCACCGCGGAAGGAACCACCGGCGGCGCAGGCGTTGGCGCCGGCGACGGCGGGGCCGGCGTGGTTACTTCTCCTTCGCTTGACAATACCAGCAGCAGCGGAGGAAGCAGCACTGCGGGAACAGGTGATGAACCGGTTGTCCCTGACACGACAGGAAAAACGGATGCGGACAAGGCTTTGACCAGCATGTGTAATATGGCCATGATGCTGATACTGCTTTCCGCTGTCTTGTCCGCCATTGGCGGAGCTTTGGTAGCGGCGGGAGAAGCTGCTGAGGCAGCTTTCGGTTCGGGTTCTGCCTTGATAACAATCGGCGATATACTGAACGTTATAGCCATAATCCTCGGTGTGGCGGCTATAGCTTTGGGCGTCATGATCATGACCAGCAAAGGGCAGGCTATGATGGGCGGTATATATATTATCGGCGGAGGTGTTGCTGTTATGGCCGGCATTGCGGCCTTTAGCGGCGAAGCGCTCGGCGTAAGCGCGCTTATGTGGTCAGCCATAGCGGGAATAATCGGCCTGCTCGGCGCTATGGCCGGCGGTTCGATCGGTAAGTAAAGGCGGTCTGTTTTATCCGCGGAGCAGCGCGGTTTGTCGTCCCGCCCTTTTGGAACGGAGTGGCCGCTTATAGGCGATGCCATGCGTTCCAAAAGGGCGGGACGGGAGGTTTTTTATGGGCGGCAAATTTACAGAGAAATATAAAAAAAGATCCCTTTTAGCCACTCTGCTTCTCCTTTTCAGGGGCAGAGCCAAGTATGTGACCATCGCCCTGTTGATGGCCGCCACTTCTTTGCCTTTTGTGGCCTCTACCGAAACCATAGAACGGATGCTGGAACTGCCGCCTGTGGCCGCTTTTCTTAAATCGATGGGTTTGGGCAGCATCCTTTCAGCCATAAATCCCAGGTACTCCACCGCCGGGTTCAAGGCGGCTCTGGATAAGGCCACGGCCGACAGTTCACGGGACTCTTTTTGGAATAAGTTTTTAAGCAGCCTGAATTCAACCCTGCCGCCGGCGGGCAGTCCTTCGTCCATGGCCATGATTCGCGGCGGGGGAGACCTTGACCTGTTCGGCATGCCTGTTATGAAAGACGAAAAATCCGCGGGGCCGGTTAAGGGCGTGGTGAATGCCGAAGAGAAAGCGCGCGGCGAGGACGGGAGCACTGTGAGCCTTGATGGTCTGAAGGCGGGCGGCGGCGCTGATGCCGGTGGAGTGTACGGCGACCTGATGGGCTCGAATCTTGCCGAGCGTCATGGCGACGGCAGCTATGGTTCAAGCCCGTTCAGCAGAATGCTCACTGCAGGAGGCAGCGTTATCTCCAAGAGCCAGGGCGTATATAATTACGCCTTATCTCAGGCCGGCAGCAGAATACCGGTGCCGGGCAGCCCGCAGAAAGTAAAAGGCATGAAAATGGGCAAGGCCACCGGCTTTTCCTGGAAAAATGTGGGTTATAAGACCAAAACCAACAAGATCAATGTCGTTAACACCTCAAAAGCGCCCCTTTTCCAGCTTGCGGCTACTTTTTCAATGACCGACTCCGCTTATAGATCAAAAACCGCCGCACCCGAATACCAGGCGGCATACGAGGGGTCCACCTATGACGGCAACGATGTAAACGAAAAGATAGCACAAACCAACTACGACACGGCTTCTGCTGTTCCGGTCCCCCCGGCAGCCTTTGTGGTCCCCGATCCGTCAGCGCCGCCTACGGTCGTAACCCCAGGGGTACCCCCCGCCACTCCCCCGACTAATTTTGGTCCCATACTGGGAATGTGCCAGCAGGCGTTGTCGCTTATAATGCAGTCTGTAATGCTGTCTATTGCCGGCGCCGCCATGGTATTGACTGGCATGGCGATGATGGCGAGCAGCTGGCCGCCCACCGTCATCGCAGGCATCATGCTGTATATCGCCGGTATAATGGTGTGCATTAAGGCTCTTATGATGGCGATACAGGCTATGATGATCGGCATGGCGCTTATTGGTATGAGTCAGTTGCTGCTGGGAGGCATTTATGTCCTTGGTGGCTCCCTCGCGGCAGCGGCGGCGATCGCTGCGATGACCGGTGTGGGCATCGTAGCAACTATCATCTTAGGCGGCATGGCCGTTGGAGCGGCGGTCTTAGCCGGCATGGCCGCTGGCGCGGGACCGGTCGGTAGCCCGGTCGGCACCCCGCCGCCAGCACCTGACCCATCTACTGACCCGGTGACGACTGATCCGGCCACGACCGACCCAGGCCTGGCCACTACTGACCCGGTGACGACTGATCCGGCGCCGGCATCTTCGCCATAACGTTTCCATGCCGGAGTATGACGTTAAAAGTGAGTTGTATTTTTTGTCTCTGAGCCCGAGGTTTCAAACTTAGTTTGCCCCGTTAGACGATCAGTAAGCGGTGTTCAACGGGGTATAAGGAGCGTAGTCCCTTGCAAAGAGAGTTTTTTCGACGGTGCCGCCGGCCTTTCGAGGGCCTATGGCGCTGTCCGCGACCGAGGCGCGTCCGCTGTTTCAGCGGGCAGTCTTTTGAGTGTGAGTCTCTTTCGCAAGGAACTATCTCCAGGTTTGCGCCCGGGCTTTTTCTATTGGAGGGAACAGAGGCCTTTGTGCCTAGCCGGCTATAGGACGATTGGCACTTGGCTTTCGGTGTAATATTAGCTAGATTATATCAGGCCGTCGGAAAGCCATAGGCTTCGGTACGGCGCCTGGGTGTGTATTGGGAACGGAGTATTTTGCCGCTATTATGTTTTGTCGTTGACGGGTATTGAACGAAGTTGCCCGCTACACGTTTACGAATCGAAGATTCGCCTTCGGTAAATAAGCGGGCGGCGGGGTTAAGCAGCCGCGGAAGCGGAAAAAATCCTGGTTTGAGATATCGGAGGAGTTTATGAACTTACATAATGACGACGAGAAAAAAGACGGTCTGCCGCCCATCATGGGTTCGGCGTTTAAAAAAACCGCCTCTTTCGGCAAGACTACCGGCTTTTCAAGGACCGCGGGCAGCATTATGGATAAGCTGAAGAACCTTTCCAGAAAAGACATGGCTTTTGTCGGCATAGGCCTGAGCATTCTGGTTATGGCTCCCGTGGCGGAATACCTGATGTCCAAACCCGCGTCCGATGGTTTGCTCACCCCCGGTTTCGGCGGAAGAGAGAAGGGCTCCGCTTCCGGGCTCTACGAACCCGGCATTAACGGGCTCAGCCAGGGCTCAACGGACGGTTCCGGAGAGGTAATAACGCCTTTAAGCTCAAGGGACCCGATGTCGCTCATACTTGGCTCACAGTCTTCAACACCGCCGCCCATTACTTCCCCCGCGCCCAATGTCAGCATGCGCGACGCAATGAAAGATGCGGGCCGGATGGGGTTTTCTGAAGCGGCAAAATCAGCCGGAGCTCCCACGCCTATTCCCAGGCTGCAGAGCGCTTTACGCTCTTTCGGTTCTTTCTTCAGCGGCGGCGAAAGTTCCCGCACGTCGGGCGCGCTTAACGGAGATAAGATAATACAGGACGCTAAAAACGCTTCAAGCAAGACCACGTCCAGGTCCATGCTCGGGCCGGTTGCCATGGCCGGTTACAAGGGCGTGGCCTCAAATACGCCGAACAGTTCAAGCAGGAGCGCTTTTGAAAAACTGCGCTCGCAGGCTGATAAATCCGCCGGCAACTTTACCGGAGGAAGCGCCATGAACTCGCTGGACAGGGCGGCCGCGGACGCGATCGACATAGGAAAAGGGGCCGGAGGCATGGGCGGGGGCGGCACCAGCGACGCGACCAAGGGCACCTCAAATTCCACCGTTAAAGACTCGAATAGCCACGGCACCGAGTGTCAGTCGCTGGAGTGCAAGGCGAACGAGGAGAGACAGAAGAACCAGCTTGCCTGGGAGGAATACCTGAAGCATGGGATCAAAAAAGAGATAGTAGAAGCCATGGTTCAGAATCTGGTCATTGACGGCCTGATAAAACCCCTGGGCGATATGATGTCCAGCAACATGAACAGCCTGCTGGGGAATTATCCGCCGACCCAGTTCTGCTGGCAGCCGTTCACATGTCCGACCGGGGACTGCGCCGCGCAAGTAGCTAAATATAATGTGCTTGGGCCTGGAGATCTCTGCCAAAAGCAATATGGCGGCGCGACAAGCTTCAAAATGACAGCGGCTGGCGGCAAGGATTCCACCGGCGGCGGGCAGATAAAGTATTGTATATGCGGTGAAGGGTCCAAACCTACCACCGGTGTGCCGCATGACGGTTCAAGCGTTACTCCGCCGCCGCCCCAAGGAGGCGGCGCAGCACCCGTGGCTCCTGTGCCGCCCGGAGGCCCGGGTAGCACAACTGATAACGGCGGAACTCCGCAGCAGGTTTCAGATACCGCCGCTAAATCGTTCACGGATTATGACACGGTACTGAAGGATATGGTAAACCAGACCGGAGTTGCCGAGAAAAATTCTTCCGATGCTGTCACGGTGGAAAAGAGCGCAAGAAGCGTGAGAGGCGGTTTTGACAACCTCCGTGACCAGGCCAGCCGGGTAATAGAGCAAAAACTGAATCCCGCCAAGAGCGACGCCCAGGCAGCAAAAAGTAGTTATTCCGACGAAGTGGCCAAGGCGCAGTCGCTGGTCAGCAAAGCGCAAGAGAACTACGGTAAATTCGTCGGGCAGATCGCCGTGTTGCAGAAAGACGTGGATAATAACACGATCAGGATGAAAACCAGCGCCGCAAGCGGTCTTGGTGATACTAAGATCAAAGCGGTTGCCGACACGGGCAGTGAGCAACGAAAAGCTATAGTTGCCGCTCTCGCCAAATGGAAGAAGCAGGGTTCCCTTGGTATCAACGCTGCAGCCAGCCTGTATGCTTCTCACCGTGACTGGTTAAGCGCTTACACGGATCAAATTGCCAATGTGGGCGACGGAATAACCGCCATTCAGAACAAACATGGCGACGTATATACGGCGGCAAGTAATATAAACATGGACGACGGCAAAAAAGACTGGCCGGCTAAACTGACACAGATGACCGGCAGGCCGATAAGCGTCGCGCCCGTTGTCGCCGATGAGACCAAAAAGAAGGCCGCCTCGACTTCCGGCATTCCCACTAAAGCGCCCGAAGTTCCCGCCGCCAATAACACGGATAAAGGTCCTTCCATGAAACAGGCGGCCTATGGAGTGCGCGCCCTGGACTGGGATGCTCTTTGGCCGCCGGGGCTTAAGTTTGACAGTTCCAAAGCCGCCGGTGACGAAATAAAGGCATGGAACGCCTGGCAATCCGGCGGAGGCAAGGGCGATTTGGTTAAGCCGGATAATTTTGTGTCCAACAATATGCGCAGCAACGAAATAAAAGTGGATATAACGTCAAAAATAGCGGATATTAAAAAGAATATACCGCTTGGTCTTAAGGACACTGCGGATATTATGTCTCTCACGAAAGGGGATATACTGGGCGCCGGCGCGGATCCGTCTTATTTCCCGGAGAACGGGGGCGGTACGAACCCTAACCCGATCGCCCCGGTGATCACTCCTCCTGTCTCCGGCGTGAGCGACACTCAGCGCAAGCAGGCCATGGAAGCGTACACCAACACGGATGGTTACATCAGCGGGGTGAAGAACACCTCCAGACCGTGGGAGAGCGAGCTCTCAGGGATGAAGAAAAGCAAACTGGCGCAGGGCGCGGTTTCCGCCTATAGGACAGAGATGGGCGAGATAGACAAGCGCAAGGCCGATATACAGGTGAAAATCAACGACCCCAAGCTGACCGACCCCAAGCTGCTTGAAACATATACCGCGAGCCTTAAGAACCTGGAGCAGCGGGCCGACAAAGCCTCCGCCACGCTTGCCAAGGCTTATGAAGATATAACTCACAAGCCCAGCAACGGCAATACTAATCAGATCAACATATCCGGCGCGCACAACAACACATTCATCCAGCCGCTTAAACCTCCGGTTCAGCCGATTAAGCCTGACTCGAAAATACCCGCTCCGCCGCGCGTGATAAACAGCCTTATACTGTACAATGGGCCGGCGCTGATCAGGGCCTGGGACAAAGACGGCAAGGCCATCCTTTACTGGGCCTGTGACGGAAAGATAACTCCCAAACCTGCGTGGCAGATAGGCGGTGAGATCTTTATCGGCGGCACTTATGACATCGTCAAGAAGATGTTCGGCAAAGATCCAAGGAACACCAGCAGGTGCAGCACCGGCTGGGTGAGTAAGCAGGCCACTGTTAATATCGAGGACATGAACCTGGCACCCGACGGCATGGTGCCGCCTTTCCAGAGCCAAAAGCTGCCGTATGTCCTGCCCTACAAGGAACGTATCTGGATAGGCAATGCCGATGCTAACCCGCAGGTAGCCAATGGAATGGTGCATTATGCCAGGGAACAATGGAGCGCTGTGGAACGCGGCCATTACAAGATGGATGTGGATGTCACCTGCGTATACAACAAAGCCAAAGGGTTTTGGGTGTTCGAAGACGGGGAGGTCAGGATGAGCCACGGAGGCGGCGATACTGTCACCGCGTACTCGGTAGAGGGAGGGATAAGCGTGGGTATAAAAGTGGTGGATGTGAGCGGAAAAGTGAGTTATACCCATGAGCAGCAGCAATTCAACTTCGGCGTGTTGACCAGGTATCCCAAGTTCAACGGCCTCCAGTGTAAATAGTTTCCGGCGAAAACCGGCCAGGCCCCCCGCCGAAAGCGGGGGGCCTTTTTTTGCCCAAAAGCCGCCGCAAATCGTATAATGTATACGGACCAGACAGCTTGCCGGCTGCATGTTTCCGTCCGACATCCAACGGAGTAAGAACAAATGCCAAAATTTAAAAAATCCGATTACTTAAAGGAGACCGTAAAACACATTGACATAACAAAGCACAATGTGGTGCCTTTGGTCGACGCGATGGGCGATATGGCTTTCTCCGCCCGCGATCTTGCCAGGGCCGCCCGCATCTACAGCATGATGCTCTCCGACAAAAACTGCTCCGTTATTTTAACGCTTGCCGGCTCCCTGTTCTCGGCCGGCCTCAAAAAAGTCGTGGTGGACATGGTGAGAAACAATATGGTGGACGCCATAGTTTCCACCGGAGCCGTTATAGTGGACCAGGACTTTTTTGAGGGGCTGGGCTACAACCATTACAAGGGCTCCCCTTACGGCGTAGACGACAATGTTCTGCGCGCCCTTCACATAGACCGTATTTACGACACTTTCATAGACGAGGACGAACTGCGCGTCTGCGACGAAACCACCCGCAAAATCGCGGATTCCCTCGAGCCCCGGCCTTATTCCTCACGCGAGTTCATCGAAGAGATGGGCCGCTATCTTGCAAAACACGGTAAAAACGATGAGTCAGTGGTGCTGGCCGCTTATGAAAAACGCGTGCCTGTTTTCGTGCCCGCTTTCTCGGACTGTTCTGCCGGCTTCGGCATGCTGGAGCACCAGTGGAATAACCCCGCCAAGCATATGTCCATGGACTCGGCCAGGGATTTTCTTGAGCTGACCAGAGTTAAAATCGAGGCCAAAGACACCGGCCTTTTCATGATAGGCGGCGGCGTGCCGAAGAACTTCACGCAGGACACCGTGGTGGCGGCCGATATCCTTGGCGAAGAAGCGCCCATGCATAAATACGCGGTGCAGGTAACCGTGGCCGATGTGCGCGACGGCGCTCTTTCTGGTTCCACGCTTAAAGAGGCCAGCTCCTGGGGCAAGGTGGAAACTGCCCACGAGCAGATGGTTTACGCCGAGGCCACGCTGGCCATGCCTTTAATAGCCGGCTACGGCTATCACAAAGGCGCCTGGAAGAACAGAAAGGCTAAATGCTACTCTGATTTTCTGAACAAGGAATTGGTGAAAGTGTAAATAGGCAGTAAAAAGGTAGCGTCTACCTTTATGTACTTCAGCACTGGAATAGTGAATAAAAAAACATGGAGGGAAAATGAAAAAAATAATGTTGGCGGCGGTCGCTTGCGCGGTTTTAGGACTTAACACGGCGGCGTATTTTGACGGGGGGGTTAACGCTGTTTCCGGCCCTCACGGTTATCGCGGAACGAACATTAACCTGGTTATAGGTTCCGATAACTTCGCCTTTGAGCCCTCATTGGTTTCTTATACCTCCAATGCGCTGGACAGCACTTATCGCACCTACGCCCTGCGCGGCGCCTGGGAAACCGACAAGCGCACCATCGGCGCGGATGCCGGTGCGACTCCTGAAGTCAACGGCTACTCAAATTATTTTGGCGGCGCCGATATAACTTTTTCCCTTACTCCCGGCTCGGGCGGACATTCCCGTCTTGCCGGGCCCGGTTCCCGGGGTGCTGCGCGCGGCGGACAGGGCGTAACCCGCATTGACGTGGGCGCGAGTCTCAAATACACGTCGCATACTCAGAAGGCCCCGAGTGTTGATAACAAAACAGGCCAGGCCGAAGCTTCGCTTTTTGCAGGGGCCAAAGTCTTCATGATCAACCTTTCGGCCGCCTATACCGGCTACAGCTATGGAACTAAAAACGTGACGCCGCAGCTCTTCGTAACCGGCCTTAACTTCGCCCTGGCGGCTCTCCCCAAATCCAGCGTTAATGTTAAACTGGATCTGCCGGGACAACCCATGGTCACTCCTTTCGTGTCCTACACCAGGACCCAATACAAGGACAGTGCCAAAGACAGTTCCGCCTACCTGCTTGGCGCGTATGTGGACCTGAGCATGGTGACGGCAAATGTCGGCTACCAGATATTTAACGACGGTTCCAGTACAAACAATTTCCTGTCGATCGGCGCGGGAATAAAGTTCTAGCAGCAGGGGTTAGCGTATAGAGATTAGAGGATAGCGAAGGAATCGGATTCCCCATACCTTCCCTAACCGCTAGCCGCTAGCCGCTAGCCCCTATCCCCTTGTCCTTACTATGTACGAAAATCTTGCCGCCAAATACCGCCCCAAAAATCTCCAGGAGGTTTTGGGCCAGGAAACCGTAAAGCAGACACTTGCCAATGCGGTTAAGCTGGGCCGTATCGCGAATTCCTATGTTTTTTACGGACCGCGCGGCTGCGGTAAAACCACCATAGCCCGCATACTCGCCAAAATATTAAACTGCCACGATCCGAAAGACGGCAAGCCCTGCGACAAGTGCGCCTCCTGCATTGAAATAGCCGAAAGCAAATCCCTGGATGTGATAGAAATAGACGCCGCTTCCCACACGAAGGTGGAAAATGTGCGCGATATTATAATTGAAAATGTGGAGTTCTCTCCTTCCCGCGACAAATATAAGATCTACATTCTGGATGAAGTGCACATGCTTTCCGAAAAGGCTTTCAACGCGCTTTTGAAAACCGTGGAAGAGCCGCCGGACCATGTTGTGTTTATTATGGCCACCACCGAACAGCACAAGGTGCCTGTCACGATACTTTCGCGCTCGCAGTGCTTCCGTTTCAGGCCCCTTGCCGAAGAGATTATGTTTGAGCGGCTGAAGGAAGTGGCGGAAAAAGAAAAAATAAAATCCGAGCCGGAAGCCCTGAAAATAATAGCCAAAGCGGCTTCAGGCGCCATGCGCGACGCCATGACACTGCTTGACCGCGCGGTTTCATTCGGACGCGGCGAGGTAAAAACCGAGGTTTTAAACGAGCTTCTGGGCCACGCGGGCGAAGACCTTATAAATTCCCTGGCGCTTGCGCTTGTCGGGCGCGACGCCGCGGCGCTGCACGCGGCTTTTGACAAGCTTAACGCCGAGGGCTACGACATTCTTACGGCGCTTCGCGACCTGCGCAACCTTTTAGCCGGGACTTTTTTTTACATGCGGGAATTTTCCGGGGCAAAAACGACTTTGGCGGCCGTTTTACCTAAGGACTTTTCGGCTTCAGCGCTGGCTAAATTATCCAGAAAAGTGAATTTAGCGGTGGAAGAAGTGAAGTTTTCCGATTCACTTTCCATAGCGGCCGAAATGGCGCTGTTTACCCTTATAGATACGCCTCAGGACCTGGACGCTTTGGTCAGGCGGCTTGAGGGCCTTGAGCTGCGTCTTGCCCCGGGTTCCCACATTAGCCCGGTCGGCATGGGGGGAGGGCAATCCCCGGCAATTGAGCCGGCTGCCGCGCCCGCGCCGTCCGCGCGGCAAAAAAAAAATGACATTTTGAACTCGGAGCCGGCAAAACCGGGTACAGACACCGGTTTCACCTCCCAAAAAGAGCCCGCCGCCGCTTACCGATCAGTTCCCGATTCTCCGGCGCGGCCATCCCCGTCCATTCCTCCTTCCGCCCTTTGGAAAAAGCTGCTTGCCCATATAGCCGGGAAAAAGCCGCTGGCTTATAATATGCTGCTTTCTGTAAAAATAACATTTGACAGCGAGACGAAGTGGCGTCTCAATTCTCCGACTAAACTTGAAGCGGATATGATCGAGAGGGTCCGGCCTGCGCTTGAAGAGGCTATGGAAAACCTCTCCGGCAGAAAAATAGAATTTATCGTGGGACATTCGGCTTCCGTTAAATCCGCGGAGCCCGTGCTTGAGGATTTGTCCGCTCCGCAGACCGCTTCTGAGGTCGAACCGGAGGCTGAAGCGCAAAACGAGCCCCCGGCGGTGGAAGGCCGCTGGGAAGATTTGCCGGAAGCCGGCGTCTCCGAAATTGAGCCGGAACTTAAAAAACTTTCAAAAGTGTTTCACGGCAGCAAGATAACGAAAGTGACTAAAAAGCCTGTAACAGGAAAAAGCGAATAATAAAAGCAGAGTAGAGCGGTTAGCGGATAGGGGATATGAAAGGAATACCTTCCCTAAAACCCTGACCTCTAACCCCCAGCCGCTGTTTTCTTATATGAAATCCCTGGACAAACTTGCCTCGCTTTTCCGCCGCTTGCCCGGCGTTGGCCCGAAGCAGGCGGAACGTTTCGCCCTTTACGCCGTAAAGGCCTCCGAGGGGGAAATCGAGGATCTGGTCGAGGCGCTGCGGGCGGTGAAAAGTTCGGTAAGTTATTGCGCCGAATGCTGTAATTACTCGGAGGAGCGCCTTTGCTCCATTTGCGCCGATTCCGCCAGGGACAGACGCATTATATGCGTGGTGGAGCATCCGCAGGATGTGGCCGCCATAGAAAAAACCAAAACTTTTAACGGCGTATATCATGTCCTGCACGGCGCAATTTCTCCCACCGAAGGCGTGGCGCCGGGCGCCATAAAACTCAAAGAACTTACAGACAGAATAAAGGCCGCGGATGGCGCGGTGGAAGAATTGATCATTGCCACCAATCCCGATACCGAGGGAGAGGCCATGTCCCTGTACCTTACCCATCTTTTAACCAAGTATGTGCCCAGGATCACCCGTATCGCTTACGGCGTGCCCCTTGGCGGGGATATAGACTACCTTGATGAAATTACCCTTGGCTACGCTCTGAAGGGCCGCACGAAAATATAGGGATAGATGACAGGGGCGGGCGTATAGGGGTTAAGGAAGGAGTCCCTTATTTCCGCGCCCTCTACCTAGCCCCTCACCCCTATACGCTATCCCCTGCTTTTTATGCTTTTTTCCTATTACAAAAGGCCGCTTTTCATTTTAACCGTCCTCTACGCCCTGCTCATTATTGCTTTTCGCCCCTGGTTTGAGCGCCGGGCCGCCGGCGACACTATAAACCTTCCGCTTTACGACGCCGAAGTTGAAGGCGTAATAAAAGAATACCCCATAAAACATTACAAACTCTGGCGCATGGAACTGGAAACAACAAGCGTGGACAGCCGCCCGCTTAAAACCGAAGTTATGGCGTACACCGGCGATCTGGGCGGCGCTTCTTTGGGCGATACGGTGATTTTCAGGGGCGACTTAAAAAAACCTTTCAGTAATGTGGTTCCGGGAAATCTGGACTGGCCGCGCTATCTGTCCCGGCGCGGCATAAACACGGAAGCGCGCGGTGGAGCGTTCAGTATAAAGCGCAAGGCCAGTTTCGCGCTCGGAAAAGCGGCGGATTTCAGGCGGGCCGCGCTGGCTGTTTTTGACTTAAAACTCAGTTCCGAGGCCGCCTCGGTGGCCGGCGGGGTGGTTATCGGTGAAAAGAAGAATATCTCCCCCGGGCTTAAAACCGCTTTCCAGGATTCCGGTTCCATGCACCTGCTTGTGGCCTCGGGTTCAAATGTGGGTTTTGTGGTGATAGTGGTTTATTTCCTCTGCGCCGGGGCCGGGCTGAAAAAGCGGCATTCCTGGCCGCTCGCGCTTCTATCCGCCGGTTTTTATGTAATGGCGGCTGGTTTTGATCCGCCCCTTACCAGGGCGTATTTTATGTTCGGTTCCGGTCTTGCGGCTTTGCTTCTTGAGCGCCGTCCGGGCATTTTCCAGGGCCTCGTAATCGCCTGCCTGCTGATCCTTGCTTTTGAGCCGCTGGCACTCTTTGATGCCGGCTTTCAAATGTCTTTTGCCGCCGCGTACGGTTTAAGTATTGGGATGACACTTTGGGGGGAGCGCCTCCGTTTCAAGGGCCTTACCGGTATTTTGGCCGGGCTGTTCGCGGTAAGCTTTTTCGCCCAGGCGGGGCTGTATCCGCTGATGGCCTACTATTTTCATAAGATCTCCCTTGTATCGCTGGTCTCGAACATAGTGCTTGTGCCGGCTTCGGGAGTGATAATGGCGCTTGGTTTTTTGCTGGTTTTTTCTTCGAAGATCTCCGTTTTATACGGATTATTTTCCGTTATCACACAGAGGGCGCTGGATCTGTTCATCCTGTTTATCAGATTTTTCGCCGGTTTTTACTTTTCCGCTGTGCGCGTGAGCGAGCCCTCCGCCTGGTCCGCGGCGGCGTTCTTCGTGCTGGTTTTTATTTTTCTTCACGCTCCGCTTTTTAATTTCAAAAAAAAGCCTGTTTGGGCGATGTTCGCCCTGGCGCTGCTTCTGTTCGGCTGCGGTAAATTTTTTCCCTCGCGTCCCGGCGCCTCCCTGTTTTCAGACGGCAAAAGCGCGGCCTTTCTGTTCAGAGCGGGCGATGGCGGGCTTTTTCTGGTTAATGCGGGATTGAGCGGAGCCAAGCTTTCAAACGCCGTTCTATCCTCCGGCGAGCGGGAGTTAAAGGGCGTCTTCCTGCCGTCGCTTGATGAAAACGATTCAAGCGGGCTTGAAGAGCTCGGGAATTTAATCAGAGTGCGGCGCTTATTTCTGCCCTACGGCCCGCTGCCTGACGGCCTTAATACCGAAATTGAACAGCTTTCTAAAAAAGGAACTGTGATCTTAAAGCTTTGGCCCGGAGAAAGCGTTCTTCTGGATGATATAAAGGTTTCCGCCGCATGGCCCTGCTATGCCCGCGGAGGGGAAAAAACGGAGGCCGCGCCGGGCTATACCGGCTTTATGGAGGAAAGCCGATTATCTTTTGTTTTTAGTTCGCGCGGCGGCGACGCGGAGGTTTGCTCAGGCGGCAGGCAGGTTTTTCTGCAAGGCCGGGCTTTTGAGGAAGGCGGGCGGTTCCTGGAGGCGCCGCGCGGAGCCTCTATTGAAGTCCCCCTGTAAGCGTATTGCGAATGTGGAACCTTTCTCGCAGCTCTAACTCTGTCTATCTAAGTGTAACTAATTTGCCATTGACTGCCGGTAATATATAATCTAAAATTACACATATAGTTAACCAGCTTGAAAGCGGGGGAGATTTTATGAAAAGAACTACAGCTATGTTTGCCGCGGTCGTTGTGTTGGCGCTGTCGGCTTCCGGAGCTGCGGCCGGGGAAATGGACATAAGGCTGCAAAAGATGGTGAAGACCTTTGTGAAAACCGCGACGGATGCCAAGCTCGCCAACGTTGCGCTGGCGGTATTCCCGTATACGGCGGACAAAAAACTTTCGTCCCGCCGCATTGATTTTGCCTGCACGGAGCTGGTTACCACCCGCTTTATGGCCGACGGCGCTTTCAAGGTGCTGGACAGAAGCCAGGTGAATACGGTCATGACCGACCGCAAGCCGGGGGCCGCCATGGATATCGCGACGGCGGCGCAGCTTGGCAAGCAGGCGGGCGCGCGGCTCGCGGTGTCCGGCATCGTTACGAAGCTGGGGGACTTCTACCACATCAGCACCTCGCTGATCAACACGGAAAAGGGCGAAATAATAGAGACCGATGTCACCGAGGTGCCGACGCAGCTTCTGGACGAGGAAGCTTCGCATTACGGCGCGAAGGCGAAGGAGCCGGAAGGCGAGCAAGGCGAGCAATCCCAGTCCGTCGGCTTGTATGTGGTTATGGGCGGCGGTCCGCTGAAGATGGAGAAGCTTCCCTCGCAGAACTTTTATTGGAACGTGTCCCCCAGCCCCGTCAACGCGACAGTTACTCCTAGAAATGCCAACGCTTCATTTATGGCCGGGGGCTTGGGCGTGCGTTACTGCCCGGGGAAAACCTGGATGTTTGACATTACCGCCTTTCTCCACTCCGAGTTTTCGCCGCGTTCCGTATTCAATGTCGCTTCAAGCGGCTCCAACTACGGCGGCCAGTTCCCGCCAGAGACCAACGTCCAGGGCGACGGGCCCATGATGCGGCTTACGCTTAATAAAATAGTCAATCTTTTCGGCCCGTTCCGCGCGATAATCGGCGGCGGCATCCTTGGGATGAAAATGAGAATACAGGATGGGCAAGGGTCGGGGTCGTCACCGATCTGCAACGGGAGTGTATGCATTGGCTACAACAACAACAATAACAATAACAATAACAATAACAATAATAATAATAACAACAATGGATATACCACTCCGACGGCGCGGCTGGGTCTTGAATGGAAACTGCAGAAGCGGCTGGGGTTTTCGGTGTTCGGAAATTATAACTTCAAAAAAATGGAATACACCGATACAATAGAGATTTATCCGAACAGCGCCAACTATCCCAGCAACCACCGGACTATGGTAGTGCGGAAGTTGTATTATCCGCAGTTTTTCGTGGAAGCCGCACTATCGTTGTACTTCTGAATATTCGCCCGATCGCGTAAACTCCGCCCCGCGCAAACGCGCGGGGCGGAGTTTTATGTGCGCAATGCGTCCGCTTTGGGATGAAGGATGAACCGGAAGCCGGATTTACCTGCTTTTGGAGAAAATGCCCGCTTAAAAGTTGTATTATATCGCTATGAAACGGATAAAAAGCGTTGTGATCTTTTATAACTCCAAAAGAAGGAAAGCCATTGTCTTCGCAGCCGGCATAGAAAAAAGGCTGTCCGCCGCCGGAACGCGGGTTTCCAAAATATGCGTTAACGACGCCTTTTGCGGTTTCAAGGCCGCGGACGCCGCCATTGCCGTGGGCGGCGACGGCACGGTGCTTTACGCCGCCCGCCACCTGATGAAACACTCCGTGCCCGCGCTCGGCATAAACGCCGGGGGGCTCGGATTTTTAAGCGGAATGGAGAACGCGGAATTTATCTCAAGGATCGATGATTTTTTGGAGGGAAGATTTAAAAAAATAAAACGCAGCCTGCTTTCAGTGGAGGTCGTGCGCGGTTCCAAAAAAGTATTCGGCCCTTTCCCCGCCTTAAACGACTGCGTGATACGGAGCGCAGAGGCCAGGGCTTTCAACCTTAATGTGTCGTATGGTAGCCAGTTCCTGTCAAATTATTTCGGGGACGGGCTGATAGTGTGCACTCCCACCGGCTCCACCGCCTATAATCTGGCGGCTTTGGGACCTATAGCCATGCCTGAGCTTGAAGTGGCATTGCTTTCCCCTATATGCCCGCATACCCTTACTCACCGGCCCCTGGTGCTGTCAGCCGGAGAAAATATAAAAATCAAAGTGCTTTCGGCGCGTTATAGCCCGCATAATGTGATGTTATCCATTGACGGCCAGGAAAATTTTGAGTTGAAGGCCCGTGATGAGGTGATTATTAAAAAACATCCGCAGATATTTGAAATGCTGGTGCCGGAAAACTTCTCCTATTTTGATATTTTGAGAAAAAAGCTCAGGTGGGGGGAGAGGTAGGGGCTAGTGGATAGGGATTAGCGGTCAGGGAAGGAGTTCCTTAATGCCAGGGTGTGGTGGCAGTATAGAGAGCGCAGAAATAAAGATTTCCTCCCCTAACCCCCTAACCGCTCTTCTCTAGCCGCTGATTCTGTTCTATGCTGAAAAAACTTACCATAAAAAATTTCGCGCTCATAGAAAATCTGACGCTTGAACCGGGGCCGGGGCTCAATGTTTTCACCGGCGAGACGGGGGCCGGTAAATCCATAATTATTTCCGCCCTCGGTTTTCTTCTGGGGGAAAGGGCCGGCTCGGACATCCTGCGTCCGGGGGCGAATTTGGCGGAGGTTTGCGGAGAGTTCTTGACCGCCGGCCTTGGGCGGGAGCTGAGCGAAAGTTTCGGTCTTGAAAAAGATTCTTTTACGCTTAAAAGGCAGAGCGATTCCAAAGGCCGCGCCAGGTCTTTCATCAACGCCAGGCAGGTCCCGCTTTCCACCGTCTCCGCTCTGGGCTCGGCGCTGGTGGACTTCCACGGACAGAATGAGCATCAGAGTCTGCTTAAAACTGAAGTCCAGCGCGCGCTTCTTGACCGCTATGGCCGCCTTGAAAAACAGGCGGGAGCCGTGCGTGAGGCTTTTCTCAAAGCGCAGGCGCTGCGCGGCCGCCTTGAAGCGGTTTCAATGTCGGAGCGCGAGCGGGAGCGCCTGCTTGAACTTTACCGCTTCCAGATCAAAGAAATAGAGGACTCCGCGCTTAAATCCGGCGAGGAGGCGGAGCTTGAGGCGCTGTATCCAAGGCTTAAAAACGCCGAAAAGCTTTATCTGCTTTCAAACGCCGCGTATGAACTCGCGGCCGGCTCCGACGGCGCGGCCAAGGCAAATCTTGAAAAGGCCCTTGAGAGGCTCAAAGCCCTTGGCGAATTGGACGAGGGCGCGCCGGAACTTGCCCCCCGGCTTGAAAACGCCCTGATCGAGTTAAGCGATATCTCGGAGGAGCTTTACAAGTATTCAAAAGGCCTTGATACCGACCCCGCAAGGCTTGACGCCTGCCTGTCGCGGCTTGAAAAAATATCTTTGCTGAAGAAAAAATACGGCCCGGACGAAAATGCCGTGCTCGCAAAAGGCGCGGAACTTAAAAACAAAATAGCGGAGCTTGAAGACCTTACCCTTAACCGCGAGCAGGCCCGGAAAGAGCTTGAAAAAAGCGAAGCCCTGCTGCTTAAGCTCGCGCGCTCTCTGCACGCCGCCCGTAGCGCCGCCGCCATAAAGCTGGCCGCCCGGACAAAGGACGAGGCGGCGGATCTTGGTTTTAAAGAATTGCGCTTTGAGGCGGCGGTGGACGGAGATGAGGGAAACATCTCCTCCTATGGCATGGACGCCGTTGAATATCTTTTTTCCGCCAATCCCGGCTACCCGCTGCGCCCTTTAAGGTTCACTGCTTCGGGAGGGGAAATGTCGCGCCTTATGCTTGCCCTGAAAACCGTGCTGGCCGCGGCGGACCGGATAGGAGCGCTTGTATTTGACGAGGTGGACACAGGCGTAGGCGCGGTAACGGGGCGCCTGGTGGGCCAAAAGCTCCGCCGGCTTGCCTCGGAGAAACAGATTTTCTGCATCACCCATCTGCCGCAGGTGGCCGCTTTTTCCGAAAAGCACTTTATCGTTGAAAAGACCTCGCTTAAAAACTCAGCGGCCGTCACGGCGCGCGAACTTTCAGGCGCTGAGAGGACCGCTGAAATCGCCCGCATGCTTGGCGGTAAACAAAAATCCTCCGCCCAGGCCGTAAAACACGCCGCCGAACTTCTTGAAGAAAGCCGTCAGGTTACAGGCAACAGAAAAAGTTGAGAGTTCAGGGTTTCAGCGTTAAGGAGTTCGGAGTTAAGAGTTCAAACTTGCAGCTTCCCGGTTTTTAGCTCCTGACTCTCAACTCCAGACTCCCTGCTCCGCACTGATTCTATGAAAATAGCTTTTATCTGCCCGCCATCCTTGATCGTCTACGGTTCAATCCATGCTAAAAAACTTTTTGGTTTTCCATTGGGAGTGGGCTATATAGCGGCTTATGTGCGGAAAGCCGGTCACACGGTGAAAATTTTTGATCCCGAGCCTTGCGGGATGCCGCTGGAACTGATGTGGAAGAAAGTAGCGGAATTCAGGCCTGATATCGTAGGTATTACTTCGGTAACTTCTAATTTCATGTGGGCGCGGCAGGCGGCCATAGAAGCTAAACGGCGCTTGAACTGTATGGTGATCATGGGGGGGCCGCACGTAAACGCGGTGCCGCGCTCAACCCTGCAAAGCATGCCGGAACTTGACGCCGTGATATTGGGGGAAGGGGAAATCCCCATGCTTGCCTTAGCCAATGAATTCGACGCGCGCGGGAAAGTTGATTTTAATAAAATACCGGGGGCCGCGTTGATGGAAGGCTGGGAATACAGGGAAATTCCCCGCCCTGAAATAATCTCCGGGCTTGACCGCCTGCCGTATCCGGCCCGCGACCTGCTGGACATCGATTTGTATCTTCCGGGTCAAAAAACCGTGACGCTTATTTCCAGCCGCGGCTGCCCTTCCCAATGCACGTTTTGCGCTAATATCTGTATGGGCCGTAAATTCCGCGCGCATAGCCCCGAATTCGTAGTGGGTGAAATGGCTTATGTGGCGGAAAAGTACGGTATCCGGCATTTTAGGATCTATGATGATTGTTTTACGGCCGACCCCGTGCGGGTCTCCAGGATCTGCGATCTGATCATCAATGAACATCTGAATATTACCTGGGATGCGGCTGGACGCGTTAATACGCTTCAGGATGACGCTTTAATCCTGAAAATGAAGCAGGCCGGCTGCATCTGCATACTGCTGGGAATTGAAACGGGCAGTCAGCGTATCCTGGATTTGATGAAAAAGGGGACTACGCTCGCAATGGCTGAGGAATGCTGTTCCAAGTTGCGCAAGCGCGGGATATCGTATGTTAATTCGTTTATGATAGGCAATGAGGGCGACACGAAAGAAACTGTTATAGCTACCATCGCTTTTGCCAAAAAGTTAAAATCCGCCGCGGCGGTGTTCAACATACTGATCCCATATCCCGGAACACTTTTGTTCGACAAATACTACAAGGAATATGACACGCCGGAGACGGATTGGACTCACTGGTGTTCACAGCGGGATGACCGGCCGTATGAACCGAGGCAAACGGCTCTTTCCAAAAAAGACACCATACGTTTGAGAGCCCGTGCGTATCAGCGATACTATTGTAACCTTTCCCAGATCCTGCGCACTCTGGCTTTTAACAGGTAAATCCGGTGACCCTGCGCGTTATGGAGGCTTATTGCCGGGATTTTCCCGGTTTTATCTGTATGTCCTTTAAGGCCATAAATCGCGCTGAATTGAAAATGGCCGGCTTTTTATGAAGATCGCTCTTATCAATCCGCCATTCCCGCTTTCCTATGGACTGATCCGTTTTGGGAATTATTGCGGTTTTCCGCTGGGGCTGGGCTATATAGCGGCGTATGCGCGGAAAGCCGGTCACACGGTAAAAATTTTCGATCCGGAGCCTTACCGGATGCCGATGGAGCTGATGTGGGCGAAAGTAGAGGAATTCCGGCCTGATATCGTAGGTATTACTTCGGTAACTTCCAATTTCATGCTGGCGCGGCAGGCGGCCATAGAAGCCAAACGGCGGCTGGGATGTCTGGTGGTCATGGGGGGGCCGCACGTGAATGCTCTGCCGCGCTCAACCCTGCAAAGCGTACCCGCGCTTGACGCCGTGATACTGGGGGAAGGGGAGATCCCCATGCTTGCCTTAGCCAATGAATTTGACGCGCGCGGAAAAGTTGATTTTAATAAAATACCGGGGGCCGCGTTTATCGAAGGCTGGGAATACAGGGAAATCCCCCGCCCCGAAATGATCTCCGAGCTGGACCGCCTGCCGTATCCGGCCCGCGACCTGATCGACATCGGTTTATATTACCGGCATCGTTTTTCCAGGCGGGGGCGAAAAAGCGTGACGCTTATTTCCAGCCGCGGCTGTCCGTCGCAATGCACGTTTTGCGCCAATCTCTGCATGGGCCGTAAATTCCGCGCGCACAGCCCCGAATATGTAGCGGGTGAAATGGCTTATTTGGTGGAAAAATACGGTATCCGGCATTTTCATATTTATGACGATTGTTTTACAGCCGACCCCGTGCGGGTCTTCAGGATCTGCGATCTGATCATTCAGAAACATTTGAATATTACCTGGGATTCGGCCGGACGCGTAAATACGCTCAGGGATAAGGCGTTACTCCTGAAAATGAAGCAGGCCGGCTGCGTCTGCATACTGCTTGGAATTGAAGCCGGCAGCCAGCGTATCCTCGATTTGATGAAAAAAGGGGCTACGCTCGCAATGGCGGAGGAATGCTGTTCCATGCTGCGCAAGCAGGGGATCGCATATAATAATTCGTTTATCATCGGCAATGAGGGGGAAACGGAAGAAACTGTCATGGCTACGATCGCTTTTGCCAAAAAGTTGAAATCCCCCACGGTCGCGTTCGGCATACTGACCCCGTATCCCGGAACGCCGTTGTTTGACAAATATTACGGTGATTATGACACCCCGGAAATGGACTGGGCACATTGGGGTTCACAGGGGTCTGACAGGCCGTATGAACCCAGGCAAACGGCTCTATCTAAGAAAGAGATCATGCGTTTGAGAGACCGCGCTTATCAGCAATACTATTTAAGCTTTTTCCGGTTCATGCGCGCTGTGAAGGGAGTTTTCAGAAATCTTTAAAAGAGCTTAAGTCAGGCCGCTTCTCTTTTTCAACGGCTGACTACAGCCAGCCGCCTGCTTTCCCTATGCAATTTGCTATTATTGACAATCTTAATGAAAGGGGACTTTAAACTATGGAAGTGAGAACCAGATTCGCGCCCAGCCCTACCGGGTATATGCATATCGGCAACCTTCGGACAGCTCTGTATGCGTATTTGCACGCGAGGAAGAACAAGGGCAAATTTATACTGCGGATAGAGGATACCGATCAGGCCCGGCTTGTGGCGGATAGCGTCAAGGTAATATACGACAGCCTCGCGGTCACCGGTCTGGAGCACGATGAGGGGCCCGATATTGGCGGGCCCGTTGGGCCTTACGTGCAAAGCCAGCGTCTGCCGATCTACCGGCAGTACGCCGAGAAGCTGCTGGCCGAGGGCCGCGCCTACCGCTGCTTCTGCGAGAAACAGGAAAAGCAGGAGGAACCGGGCGAGGAGCAGGACGGCCTGATACTCGGCTACGACGGGCGCTGTGCCAGGCTGTCCGAGGCAGAGGTGAAGGAGAACCTCGCCAAGGGCATGCCTTACGTCATCCGGCAGAAGATAGACAAGGAAGGCTCGACCACATTCAATGACTTCGTCTACGGCCCCATAACCGTGGACCATAAGCAGCTGGACGACCAGATCCTGCTGAAGCGCGACGAGTACCCGACGTACAATTTTGCCAATGTAGTGGACGACCACCTGATGGGCATCACCCACGTGATGCGCGGCTGCGAGTACATCTCCTCCACGCCGAAGTACATCCTGCTCTACAAGGCTTTCGGCTGGGAGATCCCGGAGCATATCCATCTGCCGCACATCCTTGGCCCGAGCGGTAAGAAGCTCTCCAAGCGCGAGGGCAGCGTGGCGCTGTCGGATTTCCTCAACAAGGGCTACCTGCCTGAGGCAATACTGAACTACATAGCCCTGCTGGGCTGGAACCCCGGCACCGAGCAGGAGTTCTTTACCAAGACGGAACTGATAGAGAAGTTCGATATCGCCAGGATAGGCAAGGCGCCGGCGATGTTCGACGAGACCAAACTGCTCTGGCTCAACGCCCAGCATATTAAGGCGCTCGCTGGTCCAAAGGCACACGATGAATTTCTCCCTTTTTACCCGGAAAGCATACGGAATAACGATGAATTGGCGCGGGGAGTTACCGGCTATTTTCAGAGCAAGGTGGAAAAGCTCTCCGATCTGCCGCAGATGACCTCTTTCTTGACGGCTTTTGACGGGAACTATTCCACTGAGCTGTTCATAAACAAGAAGAATAAGACCACGCTGGAAGGGAGTCGCGCCGTTCTGTCGGACCTTCAGACCATTCTTTCCGGGCTGGCCTCCTGGGACCACACCTCTATCTATGGCGCTGTCAATTCCTATGCCGTGGAGAAATCCTCCAAGATCGGCCCGATAATGTGGCCGCTGAGAATAGCTCTTTCAGGTTTGGCCGTCACCCCGACCGGCGCCATTGAAATAGCCGAGCTGCTGGGTAAGGATGAAACCCTGCGCAGGATCTCGGCGGGTATCGGGAAATTGTAGCCGCTTCGGAGGGGGAAAGGCTGCCGCTTTGCCATGCGGCTCCGGCGGCGCAAAAGATTTCGCTTGGTTGATATCCCGATGAACCGCCTCCCGGCCATACCGGCTCGGGTATCCAGTGGTTTTACTGTCCGGATTTTCCGCAACAATTTTGTCATATCTTGGCCTTAAATTCTAAATACTCTCTTGGTAGAATTACACTGTGAAAACTTTATGAAATACTGGTTCTACTCCGAAGGCAATATCCTTGGTCCCTACGCGCCCGATGAACTGCTGACTCTTCCGGCTTTCGCGCAGGACAGCCTTGTCTGCCGTGAAAATTCCACCGGAGATAATCCGGTCGATTGGCAGGCGGCTTCCCAGGTAGGGGAGATCGCGGAAGTCATGAGTGTCGGGACCGGCAAAATAATTTCTTCAGGCTATGGCGGCGGCGACCTTTACGCGCTTGAAAACGCTTTTTCACAGGCTTCACAGCCCGCGTATGAAAGCGCTCCCGATCAGGATTATTCCTACGAAAATCTGCTTAACACCATTGACGGCATCCTTAAAACCGGGGCGGGCGTTACCGACAGCGCGCCTGAGCAGGAAAAGTCTTTTGACTACGGGCTGATGGATAAATTCGATATCCGCCTCTCAAAAATACAGGAGGAGCTTGAGGCGGCCCGCTGGGAAAAGAACCTGTTGCTTGAAAAAATGAGAATGAAGGAGCTGGAGGACAAAGCGCAGCGTGAACGGATAGCGGAGCTGGAAAGCAGGCTGAAAGCGGCGCTAGGCCAGGAAGGAGCCAAGGATAAAGAGCTTGAGGCGGCCCGCTGGGAAAAAAACCTGTTGTTTGAAAAAATGGATATTAAGGAGAGGGAGGACAGAAAACAGCGCGAGCGGATATCCGAACAGCTCCGTCACCTGGCGGACCTTAAAGAAAAAAATGAAAATGTAAAAAAAACGGAGAGTGCAAAGCAGGAGGGTTTCTACAAAGCCCCGAGTTCTTTCTCGTCCGAGGAGCTGGTCCGTAACGCTTTAAACGGGCAGCCTGCGGCTGAGCCGGAAAACATAATTAAAGAAAAAGACGGCAAAATTTTAAAAAATCTGACAGCTTCAGGCGAAATAAAACTGGAACGGCATGACGGGAGCGATATGGCCGCCCAGGAGGGAACCGGTATAACCAGCGGTAAGCTGAAAAGCCTGGGCGGAAGCGCTAAAAGCCTGGCCGACTTCGGACCGGGCTACGGCGAACCGGCGCAAAACCCTCCCGCGAGCGAGCCTGAAAGAGTTGTAAAGCCGATTGGCGAGCCGCCGCCGCAGGCGGCGCCGGAACAGCCTCTGCCGGAAAAACCTGAGCCGCTTCCGCAGCAGGCCGGCGGGGTGGTTTATGATTTTACCGTGGTGACCGCAAAAAGCGTTGAACCGACCGAGAAAGTTCAGTTTAAGATAGAGACGCAATTCCCGGACAATGCCGGCAGCCCGGCGGTGCGCCAGTGGCAGCAGGAGGCCTCTCCGGCGCCGGCTGTCAGTCCTGGCGGCGGCCAACCCCAGCCGGCGTATCAGGTACCCGGCGTCTCGGCCGGAAATTCACAACAGCCTTCCCAGTTGGCCCAAGCGGGCGAGGCGGACAGGCCAGGGTCACGGCCACAATTTCAGAGCACCTGGCAGGCTACGGAGAGCCGCGCCGGCAAGCGGGCGCCTGAATCGGGCCCGAAGAGCGCCGCGGACAGCGCCGGCGGCCCCGCGACAAGCCAGGGGCAGCCCGCTGCCGCAAGCGGAGCCGGATCCGACAAACCTCCAACACCTGTGAGTGACATGGAGAAGACCGAACGTATAACCATTTCCCCCGTAAAGACGCAGCCTGAGACAAAAACAGCCGCAAAACCGGCCCGTAAGGGCGGAAAAATGGCTTTCCTGATAATTTTAATCGTCTTTGGAGCTATAGCCGCGGGTGGGCTTGGTTTCTTTTTTCTGGGAGACGGCTTGAGCTTTTCCGAATTTTCAATGCTTGATTTTAATTCTTCAAAGCGTTCCAAAAAAGGCATAATGCCTTCTCAGCTTGAGCCGCAGGCGAAGGATAAAAATGCGGCCCAGACGGCGCCGGAGGATGCGGCAAAAAAAGCGCAGGAAGCCGCGGCGGGAGGATCACAGAACCCGGCGGTTCCGCAGACGCCCGAGAAAGCCGCAGCCCCGTTAGCCGCGAACGAGAGCGTGAAAAATGCGATCGTTATAGTTAAAAACTACAAGCTTTCCGGAGGCAGGGGCGCCATCAGCGGCTGGTTCGCCAACTCTTTTCTTTCCGGCTCTTCCAGCGGCGCGAGCGAAGAGTGGTCGGCCACGCCTCTTCACGGGGATATACTGGTCGTGCAGTACCGCCTGATAAGGCAAAAACATGATCCGCTTATTTATCAATTCGAAGTGGACGCGGTAAAAAATGACATAATCCGCGGAATAAACAATAACGCCATAGAGCTGCTGGATTTTTCCCAGGAAAACAAGGCTCAAAAGGAAGTGGCCGGCAAAGCCGGGCAGGCGGGGGGCGGAGTGACGGCGCCGGAGGCGGGAGCGGCGGATAAGAAAATATCCGTAAAAAAACTTTCCGCAAAGGCCAAGCCGGCGAGAAAAACGCGTAAGCCCGGAGAAATTGCCATACTCCCGCTGCCTGACGCGCCCAGGGCTGTGACTAAAAACGAAGACCCCACCGGTTTTGAGGATGCGCAGGGTGAGGGCGGAGAAAAGGTAAAATACATAAAAGCGCAGGAATCCGACGAGGAGCTGTTTTAGGACCGCAGCGAACGGGGATGCGGTAAAATTTTTGAATAGGCCCGATCCTTCACGATCCGTTGCCGTTATAAAGCCGGCTTCCTCCCTAAAACACTATTCACTATCCGCTATCCGCTGTTCACTCTGTTCCCTTGATAATAATGTTAAAAATGGTAAAATAATTCTGTTCAAAAGAAAGGGCCGCTGAAGACGGCTGCAAAGGTCGTGCTGGTATTCACGCAATACTTGACGATTTCTGTTGCCTGTTTTCTATTGTTTAACGTATTTTTACGTGTTTTTTAGGAGCTATTTATGGTTACAATGAGCGAACTGTTCATAATGATGCACGAAAAAAACGCCTCCGATATTCATCTTACCGCCGGAGCGCCGCCCATGATGAGAATTGACGGCGAACTGCTTCCCAGTCCCTTCGAAAAACTTACCCCCGACCTGGCCCAGACTCTGGTCTTTTCGCTCATGACCGACGCCCAGCGTCAGCGTTTTGAAGCCACCAATGAGCTGGATTTCGCTTTCGGCATAAAAGGCATGGGCCGCCTGAGGATGAACGCATACCGCCAGCGCGGCGTGATAGGCGCGGCTATCCGCTCCATTCCGAGCAAATTCAAAACTTTTGACGAGCTGAACCTGCCGCCGGTAATTTACGAAATAATGAAGCTTACCAAGGGGCTGCTGCTTGTCACGGGTCCGACCGGCTCGGGCAAATCCACCACGCTCGCCTCGATGATAGACTATTTGAACGAGCACCGCAATTACCACATAATCACCGTGGAAGACCCCATTGAATATGTGCATACCCACAAAAAGAGCATTGTAAACCAGCGCGAGGTCGGTTCCGACACCGAGACTTTCGGCTCGGCCCTTCGCCATGTGCTCAGGCAGGACCCTAATGTGATACTGATAGGCGAAATGCGGGACCTTGAAACCATAGGAGCGGCTTTGAATATCGCGGAAACCGGACATCTGGTGTTCGCCACGCTTCATACGTCTGACGCCGCCCAGACCATAAACCGCATTATAGACGTGTTCCCTCCGCATCAGCAGGAGCAGATACGCGTTCAGCTTTCCTTCGTCCTGCAGGGTGTTTTTGCCCAGCAGCTTCTGGCTTCCTCTTCCGGCACGGGCCGCGTGCTTGCCTGCGAGGTGCTGATGGCCAACTCCGCGGTAAGAAACCTTATCCGCGAGCAGAAGATAGAGCAGATAAACACCATCATACAGACCGGCGGAAAGTACGGGATGGTCACCATGAACCAGGCCCTGGTGGATCTCTATAAGAAACAGAAAATTACCTATCAGGAAGCCGTCACCCGTTCTTCCGACCCGGAGGACTTAAAGAAGCTGCTGCAAAAAACACTATCTGTGTAAAGCTGAGTTTAGTGTAACTACTCAGGTTGTTCGGTTCACGGTTCAGGGTTCTTCAAAGTGATTGTTCTTTATGCTTTGTCTGCCTTTGAACCATTAAACCGCTGAACCGCGAACCTGGGTAGTAACGTTTAATAACCATGAAATTTTCATACACAGCAAGAGGAACCGATGGCGAGACGCTGGAAGGCGTGCTGGAAGCCTCCGACCAGAAAACGGCCATTGCCCGCCTGCGCGAGCGGAAACTGGTTGTTGTTGAGGTAACGCCGCAAGCCAAAAAAAAGTTTTTCAGATCGAAGGTCTCCAATAGTGATATCGTTATTTTTTCCCGCCAAATGTCCACTTTGGTGTCTTCCGGCGTGCCGATAGTTCAGGGCTTGAACATTCTTGAAGAGCAGGCGGAAAACCCGTACTTTAAAACCGTGGTCGGAGCGCTTCGCCTGGATATAGAATCGGGGCTGTCTATCGCGGATGCCATGCGAAGGCATCCCACGGTGTTTGACGAACTTTATGTGGCCATGATAAGAGCGGGCGAGGTGGGCGGTATACTTGACGCCATCCTTGAACGCCTGTCCTCTTACCTGGAAGCCACGGAGGCCCTGAAAGCCAAGGTCAAAAGCGCTTTAATGTATCCTTTGGTTGTGTCCATAGTCGCGGCGCTCATTACCGTTTTTCTTATCGTATTCGTAATCCCGATATTTAAGGGTATCTTTTCAAGTTTCGGCGGCCAACTGCCTTTTCTCACCCGGAGTATAATTGCTATATCTGAGATACTGCGCGGCCCGGCAGGCATAGTGCTTTTGGTGTTCGTTATCCTGTTTATCTGGGGCGTGAAGAAATACATTAATACCGAGCATGGCCGGGAACACTTCGACGACTTATCGCTGAAGCTGCCGGTATTCGGCATACTGCTCAAGAAGGTCGCCATCGCCAAATTCACAAGAACCCTGGGTACGCTGATAAAGTCCGGCGTGCCCATACTGCAGGGGCTTGAAACCGTGGCAAAAACTTCCGGCAATGTGATGATAGAAAAAGCCATTAACAGCAGCCGCGACTCCATAAAAGAAGGAGGACGCATCTCCGATCCGCTTAAAAAAGCCAATATCTTCCCGCCCATGGTCATACAGATGATAAGCGTCGGGGAAGAGACCGGCAGCCTGGATAACATGCTTAACAAGATAGCCGATTTTTACGACCAGGAAGTGGATACGGCGGTTAAGGGCCTCACCTCGATGATAGAGCCGCTTATTATGGTGGTGTTGGGCGCGGTTATTGGCACGATAGTTATAGCCATGTTCATGCCCATGTTCAGCCTGGGCGAACTGGTCAGCAACGGCTAAATCACCGGCATACATTGTTCGTTTCCGTAATATACTTTCCAGAACTCAATAAGCGGGGATTGAAAGCAGCGGCACGTCATTTCGGGTGGCGTACCAATCGAACTATATTGTTACAGAGGTTTAACATGAAACTTATTTTGGTGGGTTTGTTCCTGTTCCTGGCAGTCCAGCCATTTGACCAGCCGGCATTTTGCGACGAGCCTGACGCAGCTCCAAAGCAGGAACTGAAGTCGGAAAAGCCGGATAAGACAGTCAGGTCGCCGGACCCCGGCTATCGGGGAATGGGCCTTGAATTCGATAGCGACAGCGTATTTTATATCTCACCGGACGAGAGTGTGGATATTATAACGGTTACAAGTAAATTTTCAGCGACGGTGAAAGCGGAGAAAGTCGCGGCTACCCTTTTAAAAAAGGTGCGTGTTATCGCCGTGAAACCTTCAGAGACAAATAAGGGAAGGAGTATCGTCCAGTTCGCGCTTAATCCCTACGAAGCTCAGTACCTGGAGCTGGCCTCGCATCAGGGGGATATCTGGCTTTCTTTGCGCAAGAAAGGGGATTCGGAGGACGCCCCGATGCAAATAGCGTCTTGGAAAAAATTTCTTGCCGATGTTATACCGCTTCGAAGTTCCAGCGGTCCGCAGGGCGCAGGAGAGGCCGTGGTTGAAGAGGCCGCGCCGGTCCCCGCCGGAAGCGGCGCCGATCGGCCCGCAATTATTGCCGCGGTGCAGGACCTGATGCGGGGAGAATCCTCCGTGGCGCTGAACTGTTCGATCGACGATAATAAAGTTATGTTCGTTCAGGTGGGAGACCGGATAGATGTTTTAGCCACTCTGGACTTGAAGGAGCCTAAAAAGCAGAAGCTTCAAAAGACCACTCTGACCTTGCTGCAAAATATCCGCGTGCTGGATATCCGAAGATCGGAGTCCCATCCGGGACGAAGCATTCTTCTTCTTGAACCAAATTTCAACGAGGCCCAATATGCGGCGTTAGCCTGGAATAACGCGGATGTCCAAGTCTTATCGCGGAACAAAAAGGATGCGGAAATACATTCCATGCAGCCGGCAACCTTTGACTACCTGTTTCGGTAAAAGGAGACGCTTCTTTATAAAAGGCAGCGTCTACCTTTTCTTACAAAACCCGGGCCTCCGCCCGGGTTTTTTATCGAGTTTGTCCATGCGGATATGAGGTGGAATCGGGCTTTGGGTTGAGAGCCGCAAACTAGAATGGTCGGGGCTTGTCCCGCACTTTAACCTCTGGAAAAAGTGCGGGGTCCTGTCCGGGGTTTGGTTCCGCAAACACGGGGTCGGGGTGGGGAGCGGGCCAGTCATGGGATTGCCCTTCCGCCACGTAGGAAACCCTCCCGTGGTTTCCCTCCAACCTGGATTGTTGGTTGGAGCCTCCCATCCGCTATGTGGCTCCAGAGCAAACCCATGCCTAGCCCTTAAAGGAAATTATTTTAGTATAAGGTAAATATCTTATCCGGAAAACCCCCGCAAATATATCCCGCCACCCCTCCATTTATCAATGCTCCGGCGCTTATTAAAATTAATAGGTTGTTGACCCCGCCCTTTTCACGATACATCACAATAACCCACCCAGTGGTTGCAGCCAAGTCTTAAATATAAAATAGGCAAAAAGGTAGACGCTACCTTTTGAATTCCTCCGGGTGGGTAAATAGGAAGTATCAAAAACAGGGCGGGCCCCGCACTTTTTCCGAAGCGGCCAAAGTGCGGGGCGGGGACACAGTTAAATTAAAAGTTTTGACGGTAAGAAAGAGCCGGCGGGTTTCCTGGGCGCTCCTTAGAGGGTTTAAGCATGGGGTCTGGAGCGAATCCTTCAGGGACGGCGAGGATGTTTGAGGCAAAAAACTTTGTTTTTTTGCCGAGTTCCGGAGCCGGCGTAAGACCCCGTGCTTCTTCCCCAAAAACCCGGTCTTGGAGCGTTCAGGGAACCCGCTGGATCTTTCCTTAATATAAAATCAAAATCCAGGTGCTTTTTCTTTGCGCAGCAGGCTGCGCTTTGCCGACAGGCCGCCTGCGCCTGAGAACCCGCCAATGGTGCCGTCCGACTTTATTACTCTGTGGCAGGGAACTATGGGCGCGAAAGGGTTCTTGCCGAGGGCCGAGCCTACCGCCCTCGTCGCGCCGGGCTTGCCAATCTGCTTCGCTATCCACTTATAACTGCGCGTCTGCCCCTTCGGAATTTTCATACAGGCGAGCCATACAGCCTGCTGAAAAGGCGTATAGGACTTCATTTTTAACAAGACTTGGTTTAGTTTCATAAATTGCGGGCACAGCTGCCCGGTAAAAGTCCTTTCGTGTTTTGCGCGGGTGCGGGCCGGAAGTGGGATTGCCCTTCCGCCGCGTAGGAAACCCAATACCTGCGTAGGTGCCGTATCAGAGCCTATGGCTCTCAGACGGCCTCCCGTGGTTTCCCTCCACCCGTTCCGGGTGGAGCCTCCCATCCGCTATGCGGCTCCAGAGCAACCCCGCTCCCGGCCCTCCAGTCGTAAACCGCTGGCTTCCTTAAAAATACAAATTACCCCACCCTTATTAAGGTGAAGCGGAATTTCCCACCCACAATGAAAGATAATCTAAAATAATTACAAAAGAACCTAAACTGATTTTGCTATGCCTCTATATTGCTAAGCATCTTCAGCTACCTCTCCAACTCCGCACGGCCGCGCAGCAGGCGGTGGTAGCGTATTCCGAAACGGTGAGCCTCGTTGCGCAGCGCTTCCAGCAGCAACAGCCCTGGATGAGCCTGATCAAGAATTAAAGGAAAAGCCCGGCCCGGCATGTAGATCTCCTCAAGCCGCTTGGCCAGCCCAATAATCGGTATCTTCATTTCAGCCGTCCGCAGCGCCTTCATTGCCGCCGCTAATTGCCCCGGCCCTCCGTCAATAAGCAGCAGGTCCGGCGGGGTCTCGCCGGTCTTTTTTATCTGCGCCAGCCGCCTGCCCACAATTTCCTCCATCATCGCAAAATCATTGCCGCCTTCGGGAGTGTTTTGGAAATTAACCCGGTACTTGCGGTAATGCGCAGTATTTTTCTCCCCGTTGATAAAACAGACCGAGGACCCGACCGCCTGTTTACCGAAGAGGCTTGAAGTGTCAAAAGCCTCAATGTGGGCGGGGGGCCGCGCAAGCTGCAACGCCGTTTTAAGCGCCGTCACCGCTCCCGTGCGCCCCGTGGCCGTTTCTATAAAATTCTCCGGCAGCCGGTTGACAAAAACCCGTTCCTGCATATGGTCAAAAGCCGACAAAAAGTCCCGGTATTGCCCGGCCTCTTCGTAGGCGAGCTTTTTGGAGGCGCGGGCCATTTTTAGCCGGAACGCACCGCGCAGTTTTTTGAAATCCCCTTTCAGAAAGTCGGCCACTCGCCCGGCCAAAGATGCATAGGCGTTTTTTGATATTTTGTCGGCGCAGGGGGCGGGGCATTGGCCGGTATGGAAATAAAGACAGGCGTTTATTTTACGCTCATCCAGAGGCTTGGCAAGCGAAAAATCCCAGCGGCAGCGGCGCAGATCTATGAATTTTATGCGCCACAAATAGCCGAAAAGCTTTTTAAGCGGTTCCAGCTTAGGGTAGGGGCCGAAATAAGCCGCGCCGTCGCGGGGTTTTGAGCGCGTGAAAAGAACGCGGGGAAAATCTTCGCGCGTTATTTTTACATACGGGTAGGACTTTGAGTCCTTCCACATCTCATTGAAAAAAGGCTGGTAACGCCGGATAAGGACTCGCTCGGTCAGCAGGGCTTCCCGTTCGCTGGCGGAGGCCACATAGTCTATGGAGCGTATAAGCGCCACCAGGCTGGGGATTTTCCATCTGCGGTCGGAGGGGTTCTTTTTGAAATATTGCGCCACCCGTTTTTTCAAATCTTTCGCCTTGCCGATATATATTATCGCGCCCGATGCGTCACGCATCAGGTAAACGCCGGGAGAGGGGGGGAGATGGGTAAGGTCCATAATTTAAAAAAACCTTGTTTGCTATAGGCTATACGCCATAGGCCGTAGGTTTTAAAGGAATTCCTTATAAGCTTATGGCTTAAGGCCTCCGGCTTATGGCAGCCAGTTAAAACATTCCCCTCGTCACCAGTTTTCTGTCCTCGCAGCCCAGAGCTTTGAGGGCCCAAAAATATACCACAAGCCCGGAGACTACGCCAACCGCGGTCAGCGGAGCGGAGGAGAGAAAACTTTCACAAGAAAGTTTTACGGCCAGCACAGCAAGGCCCATAGCTGCGGAGGCCGTCGTTATTTTAAAAAATGAGCTCTTATCGCCGAAAGCCCTGAATCCCGTGGCCTTTTCAAGCCGCAACAGTAAAAAAACGGCTGCTCCCCACGAACTGGCGCTGGTGGCGAGCATCAGCCCTTTAAGGCCCATCGCCCGCATGAGGGGAAACCCCAGCAGGGCGTTCGCGCATAGCTGGAAAAACAAAACCTTTACAGGCAGCATATTTTTTCCCGCTCCGTAGAAAGCGGAGACCGCCACCTTGTTGGCGCCGAAAGCCGGCAGGCCGAGAGCTAAAAATAAAATGGCCCGCGAGGTGACGGCGCTTTGTTCATAGGTGAAACGGCCGTGTTCAAAAAGGGCGCGCGAAATGGGCAGACTTAAAAAAACAAGGCCGATGGCCGCCGGCAGCAGGATAAGAGCCGTGGTTTTAAAAGCGAGTTCGAGGGTGGCGGCGTTCACGTTTTTTTCGCCGGAGCCGGCGGTTATTCTTGAAAGTTCGGGCAGGCTGACCGCGGCGGCCGAGGCCGCAAAAAGAGAAACCGGGAACTGGACTATGCGCGCCGCGTTATATATGGCGGTGATCGAGCCGGGTGCCAGGAAACTTGCGTAAACCGTATTTATGAGCATGGAAAGCTGATCCTGCGCCAGCGCCGCAGCCGCGGGCAGAGCGAACGCCAGCGCCTGTGTCCCGTTAAGCGCGCGCCCGGGCGAGCTCAGACCCAGACAATAACCCTCTTTTCGCATCATGGGTGCAAGTATTGCCAGTTGTGCCAGGCCCGAAGCCGAGGCCACTATGGCTAAAATAGTTATTTTCTGGGCGGGGCTTAAAGAAGCGGCAAATCCGGCGCGCAGGAAAAGCAGACAGGCTATAACCGAAAGGGAAAACACCGCGGGAGCCAGAGCCGGCGCGAAAAATCTGCGCGCTGAGTTTAAAGCGGCCTGCAAAAGCGCCGCCGCATTCACAAAAACAAGATGCGGCATCAAAACGGCGGTAAGAAGCGCCGTAAGAGCGAGCTGTTCCGGGTTGGCGGCGAATCCGCCGGTAAAAAACCTTACCAGAGGCCGGCGCAGTATTATGCCGGCAAGCGCCAGCGCCGCGGAGACGCATATAATAAGCGTCCAGACGGAGGAAAAAAAAGCCTTCGCGCCTTCTTCCGATTTGGCGCGTTCTTTTTCGAGCAGGGGAATAAAAGAGGCGTTGATCGCTCCCTCTCCAACGGTGCGCCTGAAAACATTCACCAGCCGGAAAGCGGCGTAGTAGGCGTCCGTAAGCGCCCCGGCTCCGAAGTAGGCCACCAGCAGGACATCCCGGGCATAGCCCAGTATTTTGGTGACCAGGGAGGCGAGCGCGAACCCCGAGACGTTCTTCGCGAATGAATTTGATTTTTCGCTCATAAAGTGATAAACTACGTTCTATGGCTAAACTTAAGACTGGACGACATACCAGCGCTATTAAAGCATGGCGCAAATCCGAGAAGCTGGCCTCCAGAAACAGGGGCGTCAGGACCAGAATTCACGACGCCGCTAAGGAATTTGACGGCTTGATCGCCAAAAAGGACGTGGAAAGCGCGCAGAAACTGCTGCCGAAAGTACACGCTCTCCTTGATAAAGCCGCCAAAACCGGCACCATCCACTGGAAAGCCGCCGCCCGCAAAAAATCAAGGCTTGCCCTGCGAATTAAGACCGCGGTACAGACACCGGCTGGCAAATAGCGAATAGCGAATGGCGAATAGGGGTTGAGTTTTCTCCCTTTTCACACTTCGCTATTTTGTTTTCCTAATATCAAATTTGTCCTGTTTTCTACTTCAGCTTTAAAATTTCATAAAGCAGTTGGCGTATCAGCAGCCCCGGGTCCCGTCCGGAAGAAGATTTCAGCAGCGCTTCCGTTTCCAGGCAGCGCTTAAGACCCCTTAAAAGTTTGTCTTCGGAGTAGGCGCCAGCGGCCTTGGCCAGGTGTCTGTAATGGCCCGGGCTTACACCAGCCTGGTAGGGGGCCGAGGAACCGGCGCCCGCGGCCTCAAGCCTTTTAGCTTTCAGCAGGCGTTCAAGCGTTTTTGAAACACTGTTGAGCAAAAAAAGGGGCTCGGCGTCTTCGGCCAGCAGCCGGTCCGTTATGGCGGCGGCGGCGGCGGCGGCGCGGTCACAGATCGCTATTGACAGGTCAAAAGGGTTCTGGCTTTTTGAAAAGCCGGCCAGCTCCACCGCATCGGAGGCGCTGAGCGGCTTTTTGCTTCCGTGGTGGTGGATGGCTATTTTTTCCGCTTCTACTGCAATGGTGCCCGCGTCATTGCCAAGCAGTTCAACCAAAGTTTCAAGAGCCTCGCCTGAAACCTCGCAGCCTGAGGCTTCAAGCTTCTGTTTCAGGAACTTACGCGCTTCAAATTCATTCAGCTGCTCAAACATCACCAGGGCGCAGTCCGGCGCAAGCGCTTTGGCGAATTGGTCCGAGGTATCGCATCTTTTTGGGGAAACAATGAAAAGCGAGGTGAACGGCGTGGGGTTCGTGAGGTATTCGGCCAGTATGCGCGCGCCTTCTTTTTTCAGCTTATCGCAGCGCTTCAGGACCACAAAACGCCTTTCGCTGAGCATGGGGGCGGTCTGGGCCTCACCTGTTACGTTGTTTATGTCCGCGGTTTCAGCGTCGTGGACGGAAAAATTGAAAGTATCCGGTTTGAAAAGCGCTTTCAGCCGCGCCAAAGCCGTCTGCGCGAGAGTTTGTTCCTCCCCGCAAAAATAATATACCGGCCGCAGTTTGTTTTTGCGCCATTCTTCCTCCAGGGACTGCGGGTTAAGGATCTGCATGAGGGGTTATTTGCCCGCTCCGGTGGATACCGCAACGGCCTGCCCGGAGCCTGCCGCCTGCGGCATTCCTGCCGGGAGATTTTCCGCGGTGGCGCTGGCTTTATCTATGGTGCTGTTCGCGGCATCAGGTATGCCTTTCTTTGAGACGCTTGTGACGGAGCCGAAGCCTTCCACCGTGCGCCGCACTATGTCTTTTGAAAGCAGTTCCCAAAGCGCTTCCCTGGCCTGCTCTTCGCTGAGTCCCCCGGGCAGAGTTGAGGCGGAATAGATCTTTGTCACCTGAAAGGCCGGTTCCTCCCATATGTAGCGGTTATATTCCTTGTCAAGCAGCCGCACCACTGCCACCACATTAAGCTTGTAGACCGTGGGCACCAGGTTTACGTCGTATTGTATCGGGGTTAGTATGTAATGGCTTATTTCTCCCACTAGCACGCCTTCGGCCGAATTCTCCGGAGACACCGAATATTCCCCGTTTTTCAGGAATTCGTCTATAATTTTAAGGTTCAGCTTTTCCTCAAGGCCGAATTGCTGTGTTTTGTTGACGAAAGGCCTTACAGCTATCCTTTTTATATGCTGCGGCATTTTTTGCTCCGCCGGCCTGTAAAGTATGTCGGAATTTGAGCAGCCCGCCATGGCAAGCGCCGCCGATAATATTATAATTCCCTTTTTCATAATGTCCCCCAGTTTTTATTTTGATGATAAGTCTAAATTATAGGGTATAGGGGCTGGCGTATAGGGCCATAGAGTGCGGAAATAAGGAACTCCTTCCCTAAACCCAATCCCCTGGAGGTGCCGTCTCAAAGGCCTCTGGCCCACAAACGGCCCTGACCTCTCTGCGCTAGTCTCTTACTTTATAACAATACTGACCAGCCTGCTTTTAACCACTATCACTTTTACCAGCGTTTTCCCGATCATGTAGGGAGCCGCGCTTTCAAGCGCCAGGCGTTCAAGCTCTTTATCGCCGGTGGTTTCCTTAACCTTCAGCCTGGCCTTTAATTTGCCGTTTACCTGAACCGGCACTTCAATGTCGCGCTCCGAGATCACTCCCGCATCCGGCCGCGGCCAGGCGGCTTTCATAAGCGTGCCGGAGCCGCCGGAACGCTCCCACAGCTCGTCCGTTATGTGCGGGGCCAGCGGGTGCAGCAGGCGCATGAACACGGAAAAATCTTCCTTTGAGGGGCTGGCTTCCCGGCTAAGGCGGTTGAAATAGATCATCAGGGCCGAAATAGCCGTGTTGAATTTGAGGCTTTCCATATCTTCGGTTACCTTGGCTATGGTCTGGTGGCGTAGTATCAGCAGGTCTTTGGGCGGTTCCGCCTCCGCAAGCTCTATGCCGCAGCCCCAGGCCCAGACGCGCTTCAGGAAGCGGTGGGTGCCTTCTATGCCGCGCATGTCCCAGGGTTTCGAGTCTTCAAGCGGGCCCATGAACATCTCGTACATCCTGAAAGCGTCCGCGCCGTAGGCGGCAACCAGTTCGTCGGGATTAACAACGTTTTTTTTGGACTTTGACATCTTTTCCACAACGGGTTTTATCGTTTCGCCCTCTTTTGTGACGGCTGTGCCGTCGTCCTGGATGTCAAGTTCTCCATAGGCGCGGTAAACGCCCTTTGAATCGCGGTAAGCGTAGGAAAGTATCATGCCCTGATGTATAAGCTTTTTGAAAGGCTCGGCAGTGGAAACAAAACCCAGGTCATGAAGCACTTTGTGCCAGAATCTGGCGTATAAAAGGTGAAGCACCGCGTGCTCGGAGCCGCCTATGTAGAGGTCAACCGGCATCCAGGCCCGCTCCAGCCCCTTGTCGGCGAAAGCGTGGGAGTTTTTTGGGTCTATGAAACGCAGGTAATACCAGCAGGAGCCCGCCCACTGCGGCATGGTGTTGGTTTCCCTTTTTGCCGGGCCGCCGCAGGCGGGACACGAGGTTTTTACCCAGTCATCAATAAGCGCAAGGGGGGATTCTCCGGTGCCGGTCGGCTGATATTTTTCCACATCTGGCAATTTTAATGGCAGGTCGTTTTCCGGCACCGGCACGGCGCCGCATTTGGCGCAGTGCACTATGGGTATAGGCTCTCCCCAGTAGCGCTGGCGGGAAAAGACCCAGTCGCGCAGCTTGAAATTCACCTTGGCCCGGCCCAGACCCTTTTCTTCCAGCCAGGCGGTCATCTTTTTTGTGGCTTCAGGCGTTGACAGCCCGTTTATGGCGGGGGAGTTGACCGCTATGCCGGTTTCGCAGAAAGCCTTGTCGGCGGGCCAGCCTTCCGGAGGCTTGACCACTTCAATTATTTTAAGGCCGAATTTTTTCGCAAATTCCCAGTCGCGCTCATCGTGCGCCGGCACGGCCATTATGGCCCCGGTGCCGTAGGTGGTAAGCACGTAGTCCGCGGTCCAGACCGGCAGCTTTTGCCCGTTAACGGGGTTCACGGCGTAGGCGCCGGTGAATACGCCGGTTTTATCTTTGGAAAGTTCGGTCCGTTCCAGGTCGGACTTGTTCGCGGCGGCCGAGACATAAGCCGCCACTTCAGATCTGCGCTCCGGAGCGGTAAGGCTTTCAACCAAAGGATGTTCCGGGGCCAATACCATGTAGGTGGCGCCGTAAAGCGTGTCGGGGCGGGTGGTGAAAACCGTAAGTTTGCGGCCCGCGGACAGTTCAAAATCAACTTCCGCCCCTTCCGAGCGGCCTATCCAGTTCTGCTGCATCAGCATGGTCGAGTGCGGCCAGTTAATGCCTTCAAGATCGGCCAGCAGCCGGTCGGCGTAGGCGGTTATGCGCAGCATCCACTGTTTAAGTTTCTTCTTTTCAATGGGGGTTTCGCAGCGGTCGCACTTGCCGCCGAAAACCTCCTCGTTGGCCAGGCCGGTCTTGCATTTGGGACACCAGTTTATGGGTATGGTCGCCTCGTAGGCGAGCCCTTTCTTGAAGATCTGCAGGAATATCCATTGCGTCCAGCGGTAATAGTCCGGGTCGGTGGTGTTTATTTCCCGGCTCCAGTCGTAGCTTAATCCGAGCGAGTCTATCTGGCGCCGGAACTTGGAAATAAATTTTTCCGTGGTCAGGCGGGGATGTATACCGGTGCTGATGGCGTAATTTTCGGCGGGCAGGCCGAACGCGTCCCAGCCCATAGGGTGCAGCACGTCAAAGCCGTTCATGCGTTTGAACCGGCAGAGAATATCGGAGGCGGTGTAGCCTTCGGAGTGCCCCACATGCATCCCGTCTCCGGAGGGGTAGGGAAACATGTCAAGACAATAAAACTTTTTGGCTCCCGGTCTGGCCGCGGCGCCGAAAGCGCCGGAGGAGCGCCACTTGTCCTGTTGTTTCCTGTCTATGTCCCTGAAATCCGGCATGTCGGCTGGTGTTTTCACTTTACGGCCTCCGCTTTTTTGCCTTTCAGTTTGTTGAAAATTATGCGCACGCGGCCCGGGGCCTGTTCCACTTTATATTTTGCCGGATTTACGCCGGCGGGCAGGGCCATTATTTTTTCATGGCGCTTTAAGAAAGAGGTCTTCATATAAGTGCCGTCCGGCCTTTTTATCTCCTGCTCGTCTTTGGCGGCATAGGCCATTTTTATGCGGGCCTTGTTAATGTCTATCTTGATGGAATCATTCTGCGCCTGGGGCGTTTTAAAATCAAGCGCCACGGTGTCTTCGCCGTTTATTATGTCCGGCTCCAGGTCGTTTACCTCAAGACGGTCCGCCACCCATTTGTGGTATGAATTTCCAAATTGCTTTTTTTGGTTTTCCAGGCGGTCGTTCACTTTTTTTTCAAGCAGTTCAATGTCCTTGAAGGGAGTGGAGGAGTTGGAGAAAAAATCATCGTTGAACATCGCGTCAAAATCGGCGGGGGTTACCGCCTTGTCGGAATTAAGCTTGGCGGTTATCTGGCCTAACCAGCCGTCTATGCTGGCTGAAAGGTCCTGGTCCAGCTTTTCAGAAGCGTTCGTCTCCGTGGCCGGTTCCTCGGCGAAAGCCGGCAGGGCCGACGGCATAAAAAGAAAGACCGAAAAAAAGGCATAAAAAAACATAATGCGCCTCCGTCTATTCAGTTCCAGCTCTAAAAGCCGAAGGAACCATGAAGTGCCGGCGAAAGAGTTTACTGGTTACACCGCCAACTATTCATTTTATCAGATTAAGAGCGGGGCCTCAATCAGGTGGGCCCGCCAGGCTGTTAAATAAAAAGCCCCCCTCGGAGGGGGGGCTTTTTAAAGGCCACACGGTTGATTAGAAATTATACCAGAGATCTGTCCCTTTGATGTCAGAATGGGAGCAGTTCACCCATATAGTGCCCCAGTTAGTAGCGTCGGTGTTGTCGTTAAAATATAGCCAACCGCCTGCATCAAAGGTCGGGGTGGGTGCATCTGTGGTGATGTTTACCACCGGTTGTATATACGAAGAATCGTAGTGACGGGTGGGAGTCTTGGCCGCAGGTATGCTGCTGATGTATTTGCCGTTACGTGTAAGACAACCAAGCGTATCGGTCGGGAACCAGCCTTCGTTATCGGCATAATACACCTGCAGAGCGCCCCTTATCGACGAGATCGCTCCCTTGGTAGCCCCTTCCTTGGCTTTATTGATGAGGTCGGCGAACTTCGGTATGGCAATAGCCGCCAGAATACCGATGATAGCCACCACGATCATGAGTTCTATCAGGGTGAAGCCCTTCCTATGGAGTTTCATTTTTCTACCTCCTAAGATAACCTATGTGCCGGAACACCCGTCACATGCGATAAGAAGTTCCCGGGATAATATATAACATGATACCCGGAAAACTATTACCGTCCCATAGTATACCTGACCATTACCGATTTTGTCAATGGCTTAAAGGTTATATAAAGGTTAAATAAAAGTTACTTGCAGCGATTTTTTTAAAATGTCATGGTTCCAGATAGAATGGACTTCCAGCAAATACAGGCATAATTGGCGGCTTTTGGCCGTATATTGGACATTGTCCCTCACTTTAGGCCCTTTTTGGAAAAAAGTGCGGGGCATAGTCCCTTTACACCCTTTTTAAAAACGGTACAGACCTGCTTTTGTCAACCTTCTGGACAATGCCGGAAAATAGCGGAATCGCCGGTATAATAAATGAACATGCCTGTGGTCCGCCGGACGACGATTGTGAACTGCACCCGCCCGCCCGGAAGGCCGCCGGGCATGGGAGGATGTTTCGGGATTTTATAAAAACACCCTGACTTTTTGTATTATAGAGGTAGAGGATTGCTTTTTGAAAACCTTCGGAGGCGTTCTGAAGCTTCGGATGAGTGAAAAACTTATGATAACGGGTTTTATGCCGCCTGCGGATTCCGCTAAAAAGAGGGCGGCATATTGTTGGTTTGCGCAAGGAAAATCCTATTCTACCCCGGTTCTTTCCATAACTAAGGAGGATATATGAAAAAAACAATATTTTTTACCGCGCTGTTGGCTGGCTTCACAGTTACGGACATAGCCATAGGCCCGTGGCAGGCCAGCGCCGCCGCCTGGGCGGCCGGGCCCAAGGTTGTGGCCACCGTAAACGGGAAGGCCATAACCGCCGACGAGGTTACAATGCGCCTTTGGTGGCAGCATGCCACACAGACTCTTTCCGATATTATGGACGATCACCTTTTGCTGGAGGAGGCCTCACGCCGGAAAGTGACGGCGGATGAAAAGGAAGTGGATAAAAAACTTGAGGAACTGCGCGCCAATTACAAAGACAAGGCGGAATTTGAACACAGCCTCACGGCCGTGAACTGGAGCGAGCAGGACCTGAAAAACCTTATACGGAACCAGATAACCATCAGGAACACCGTGATTAAGGCGGGAACGATAACCGTAACGGATGAAGACGCCCAAAACTACTATACTAAGAACAAAGAAAATTTTATCACGCCCGAATCCGCGAACCTTCTTCAAATATTCGTTGATACCAAGACCGAAGCCGATGACGCTTACCTGGCGCTCAAAGCCGGAGCCGATTTTGCCGAGCTCGCAAGCACTAAATCCACGGACGAGAACCTTAAGAAAAACGGCGGGAAAATGGGCTTCGTCTCAAAAGGCAGGCTGCTGCCGGGGATTGAAAAAGAGGTTTTCGCGCTAAAGCCGGGCGAATATACCAAACCCCTGCCAACCGGCGCCGGATACAGCATACTGAAGCTGGAAGAGTTAAAACCCCGGCAGGAAGTAAGCTATGAAACCGCCAAAGAAAACATAAAGGCATCCCTCCTGAACCAGGCCTTATCAAAGGAAATACCGAAGCTGCTGGCCGAACTGCGCGCAAAGGCAAAAGTGGATATGGCCAAGTAATAAAGCCCGTCTTTTGCTTTATCAGATCTTAGTTCCGCATTCGCCGCAGAAGTTGACGCCCTGCTGGTTCTGCGCGCCGCACTTCGGGCATTTTACCAGCCCCAGCGGGGCGCCGCAGTTGCCGCAGAATTTTCCCTCGCCGGCGGGCTTGCCGCATTTGGGGCAGATGGTCTGCTTGCTTTCCACCTTGCCGGTAAATACCGGCGTGGCGGCGGCCGCCGCGTCTATGTCCTGCACCATTTTCCTGGATTTTGCCGCGGCTATTTCCACATTCGCCCTGGGCGCGTCCGTAACGCAGAGCCCTTCCTGCTCGTTCCAGCAGGTTTCGCAAACCCATTTATTGCACTTGGGGCATCGCTTGAAATATCCCCTGGCTTCGTTTTGCGCCAGTTCAAAAGCTGTTTCATGCTCTTTGTGCCATTCAGGGGACATGCCGGTAAAGCGTTCGCTTATGGCATCGGTGCCGCGCGATATGCCATAGCCCAGGCCGGACTTCCCGGCCATCTGCGCCACAGCGCCGATGACATCCCCCAGCCCTTTAAAGAATTTCTTTTTCTTGTATGTTTTGGATTCAGTGAAGCGGGTTTTATAGCCTTCCTTGCAGGTGTCGCAGAAGAAGGTGAACTGGAAGCCGGCCTCGGTGCTGTTGTCCGCGAAATTGCTGGTGAAGCCTATAAGGTTCTCTGACATTTTATTCTCCTCCCTTGTTATTAAGCGGTTTTCCGCATTTTCGGCAATTTGGCGTGACAGGCGGCTGTTCTTCTCCGCAGCTCTTGTTCGGGCAGACCACGGTAAGACGCGCCCCGCATTTCGAGCAATAGTCTCCGAAAAAGACGGCGCCCCCGCAGTTGGGGCATTCTGTCTCCAGTTTAAGCCCGCAGGAAGCGCAGGCCTTCCAGCCTTCTTTTACCGGCGCGCGGCATTTGTGGCAGCGGAAATCCCCATAGGGATTTATTTTAGCGCAGGCCGGGCAGGCGTTGGCGTCCGGCGGCACAAGCTCGCCGCAATAGCGGCACGGATGTTTATATCCTGGCATTATTTCGACTCCTTCTTATCTGCCTTCGCCGTCTTCGGTGCGCCGGACGGTTGTCCGCGGGCGGATCCACATGAAATTATAGAATCCGTCCCGGCTGACAACTGTGCAGGTGTCCGCCAGTCGCGGACAGCGCCATAGGCAGGGGAAACCGCAGTGCGGTATCCCATTGCGGCAAATCCCCGGAAAGGGTCACGTCAAAAGCGGGGCTCACGGCCCGGTTAATTCAGCAATTCGTGGATTTCGGCCGGCTCGCTATAGCCTTTGAATTCCATGGCGCCCAGGCTGTGGTAGGTGAAGTCCGCCATGGTTTTCTTTTGAACCGCCGAGGAAACATAAACCGTCCCGGCCGGAGCTTTGCCCTGCAGCCGGGAAGTGAAATTTACCGTATCGCCCATTACCGTGTAATCCATACGGGATTCGGACCCGACATTCCCGGCTATCACGGGGCCGCAGTGCACGCCTATCCCTACGCCCAGGATTTTTCCGCCCGCGGCTTCCTGCTCCCTGTTGAAGCGGGCGATCTCTTTCTGCATCTCCGCGGCGCAGATTACAGCGCGTTTTTCCGCGTCCGGCTGGTCGAACGGGTCGTTGAAAACCACAATGAGCGCGTCGCCGACAAATTTATCCAGCGTGCCGTTGTGCTTGAACACAACGTCCACCATGCGGCGGAAGTAAGCGTTGAGCAGTTTAAGCAGTGCTTCCGGCGCCATCGCTTCCGACATGGGGGTGAAGCCGCGTATATCGGAAATAAGGATGGCCACATGCGTGCGCCGGCCGTCCCGCATTATTGCGCCGCCGTCCGGGGAATCCAGTATCTGCCGCGCGACCTGGTGCGAAACATAGCGCAACAGGGCGTTTTCGGCCAGTTCCCTGCGCACAAGGTTATCGGCGAATTTAAGAACAAGCCCCCGCATCTTCATTACCACATAACCCACGATCACGCCCATCACGACCATCGCGATTATGTTAATTCCCGCCGCATAGGCGGGAACCGGCTGTATGCGCGGGTTCCCGAACGAGAACCACCACACTGCCGCGTAGCCGGCGGCAGAAAGCCCCGTAACGGCGAAAATCGCGCGCCTGCTGTAGCGGAGGGCCGAGTGCGCGATTAAAAGGTAGTAAAGCGAGATCAGCGGGCCGCTGTTGGCCTCGAGCGCGATTATTATAAAAGTCAGGAAAAGAACATCCACGCTGGTGGATACGTACTTCATCCACCTGGCGTAACCTCCCCGCAGGTTAACCTGCCGCCAAGCGGCGAACGCAAACAATTCCCAGGCGGCGAGCGTCCATATGGTGCGGATATGTATCCTGAGTTCCACAGCCCCCAGCAGATAATAGTTGAGCATTTCATCCGCAAAAAAAACCGCTATAGCGGCAAGGCGTATTATGTTTACTTTCTGTTCGCCGGCCTTTTCCTCTTCCGAAAATAGTTCGTTTATCTTTTCTTTTGTCATATGCGTTGCAGACCCGCTTCCGGCTGACGACTGATCTTTCAGATCTACGGATAGACCAGCTTCTTCAGTATGGCGGCAGTTTTCAGATTCATGCGGCGGCGCAACACGGGGGTGGCATCGTCCATTCCGGCCAGATGCAGCGCTCCGTGCGCGGAAAGTATCAAGAGTTCCGTTAAAAGCGAGTGGCCCATGGCCTGCGCCTGCCTGACAGCCTGAGGCAGGCACACATAAATGTCGCCAAATACGGGGGGGGCGTCGAAGCCGGGCGGGGCGGGGTAGTTGAAAGCGATGACATCCGTGACGCGGTCCCTGCCGAGAAATTTTTTATTCAGTTCTTTTATGCCGGAGTCGCCTGTGAAGATCAGGCATACGCCGCGTTTTGCGAACCGGGCCCCGAGGGCCTTGCGCAGCGCTCTTTTTAAAAGCGCCGGGGCGCGCTTTATCGCGGCGGGGGCCGGCGTTTCAAAAAATATTTTTATCGGCATTTTAACAGCTATGCGAATAACCGGCGAATTAAAGGACCTTCGAACATACTACGAATGACGAATATGCGAATGTGTGCAAAACATATAAGAATTCGAATTCATTCGCGTAAAATTCGCATTGGATTTACCATTGCCATTTGGAAATGCCGCGCGGTATTACAACGATGCCATCGGGGTCTATGTAGTAACTCTGGGCGTCCTGGTCCGGATTGTAGCCGATGACCGTTTTTGCCTCCAGCGAGTTGTAGCGGTCGATTATGACTTTTTTCAGGCGGGAACCCGCCTTGATCTCGCAGGCGTCCATTATAATGCAGTCTTCAAGCTGGCATTTTTCGTGCACTACCACCTCGTTCGACAGGATGCAGCGTTTGAGCGAAGACTGGTTTATAATGCAGCCGTCCGAGATCATGCAGTCCTGCAGATGCGACTCCATAACCTTTGCCGGGGCGGAATTGTATTGGGAGGAGTGTATGGGCCAGTATTTATTGTGCAGGTCAAGCTTGGGCTTCGGGCCAAGCAGGTCCATGTGCGCCTGCCAGAAAGAGTCAAGAGTCCCCACATCGCGCCAGTAGCTTTTTTCCTCATAGGATTTCATGCCGGCCAGTTTCTGGGAGTCAAAATTATAGGCGAACACGCGGTAGCGCTTGTGCAGTGACGGCAATATGGTCTTGCCGAAGTCAAGCGCCACCGTCTCGCCGGATTCTTCATGCAGGATCTTAACCAGCGCTTCATAGGAAAAAATGTAATTGCCCATGGAGGCGAAGGCAAAATTCGGGTTCCCGGGTATGGGTTTCGGGTTTTTTGGTTTTTCCTCAAAGCCGCTGACTCTGCCTTTAGCGTCCACCACCACGGTGCCGAAGCGCGAGGCCTGTCTGAGGGGCACGCTAAGCGCCGATACCGTCACATCGGCCTTGTTTTCCAGGTGGAAGGCTATCATCTGGCGGATGTCCATGCGGTAGATATGGTCGGCGCCGAATACGGCAACCAGGTCAGGGGCGTAATCGTGTATCAGGTTAAGGTTCTGCTTCACGGCGTCAGCCGTGCCCCTGTACCACATCTCGCCAAGGCGCATCTGCGGCGGGACCACGGTGACAAAGTGGTCCTTGGTTATTCCGCCGCTGCTCCAGCTTGAGCGTAAATATTCTATCAGCGACTGCGACAGGTACTGTACCAGCACATAGTTCGAAAAAATGCCGGAGTTGATAAAGTTCGACAGTACGAAGTCTATAATGCGGTATTTGCCGCCGAAGGGCACGGCGGGTTTTGATCTTTCCTTCGTGAGCGGATAAAGCCTTTCACCCTTTCCGCCGGCCATTATCATGCCTATGGTTTTCATAAATTTCTCCCTGGAAAGTTGCCTGTCTTAAGACGTAAGTTTTAGATACGGCTATTGCCATAGGTTATACGCCATAGGCCATACGCAGAAATAACCGTAAAGGAACTTCCTTGTAAAGCCTATGGCTTACGGCCTAAAGCTTATGGCAACCTTTTGCTTATGGCAAAGCTTCTTAACTTATCGCGTCAAGTATTTCCCTCAGGTCACGGCCCACGCATAAAAACACCGGCTTGTCGGCGGCTGTGTAATTTTTTATGCGCAGTTCGCGCAGTTCCCTGGTGGCGCTTATCAGTTCGTCCAGGTGCCGGGACTCGCGCGCCACTATCATTTCCTGCTCGTCCAGACCGAAGGAAGTGAAAAAATTCTCCCGTATCTCGTGGTAGCGGCCTATCACGCAGGAGCGTTCCGAGATCATGGCGTTGCGCTCCTCTTCCGAGAGCTCGTACCAGACATGGGACTTGACCACCGGGTGTATGAGCATGAATTTATAAAGGCCGAAGGACTCCTTGGGCAGAAAGCCGAATTCCAGGTCTTTTTTAGGGGCGGACTGTTCCGGCGCCTGATGCACGCCCAGGAAGGAGTGGATGTTCAAAAAGTACCGCCCGGCTCCGGTGGAGAAGGTGCGGGCGCAGTTTTCCTGGAGAAATTCCAGGTCGTCGGACATGCGCCAGAAGAGGATGTCGGAATCGGCGCGCAGGCCGGCGATCATGTAAGTGCGCAAAAAAAGCTTTTCCTGGCATGCGGCCACCATATTTTCAAATTCCTGCTTGGCGGCTATTTTTTCGTTTGAAATAAGGCGCCTGAAAGCCGGGTCCAGCTTGATGAACATGAAATTCGAGTAAATATTATTCTGCTTTTTTATCTTTTCCATGGGTTTGCTCCGTGCCTGCCGGGCTCAAATAATGCAGGCCGTTGTTGCGGATCTCTATTTCGGTCGCGGTGGCCAGCCCGGTTTCCACTTCCAGGATGAGATATTTGCGGCCGTTTTTATCTATCAGCGAGTTCTTGGGCACCACGTGGGTGTTTTCGCTTCTGGCCACGAACATGTAGCCGTTAAAACGCTCTCCAATCTTTATGCCGGAGCGAAGTTCCATCGCCTCCAGCCAGATGCGGTTATAAAGCGGGCTGCTCTGGATGGGCATAAAACTGGTAAGCGTGGTTTTAAGTTTAACGGCTTCGTCCCTGGAATAAAGCATGTCAGCGGTAATGCCGGGAGCCAGCGGTGAATAAAGGGGGTCCGTGGTTTTGCCGACAATTATTATTTTCCTGGCCACGGTAAAAAGGCGGTCGCCCTTGTAAACCCGGGCTTTCGGCTGAACATAAATATTGAGGACTATGCCCTGGTTTTCGGGCTTGACATCGTAATACTTATAGACATCCTTCCAGCGCCTCTCGGTCTGCTTTCGCTCCTCCGGGGTGGTTGCGTCAAGGAGCGCCGCCATTTCCGTGGATACCAGGCGGGTAACCGCGTTTTCCGGGGTGACAAAGTCAAACAGCTCGGGCGTTATCTCTTCTATCCTGCCGTCAAAGGGGGCGAGCACGTCGTAAGTGTCCTGCGCTGTGGCGATGCCGGTGACTTTCGTGTAGATCTCAATATCGCTTCTTTTGAGTTCGTTTTCAATGTCGCCTACCATTATCGGAGCGGAGGAAACCGCCGGGGCGCCCGCAGGCGGCTTATCCGGCGATTGAGCCTGGGCCGGGCGCGTAAACGCGAGGCAGAGCGCGGCAAGGAGAATCCTAATTGGCGGATTTGGCATGTAGTTTTAAAAAAGCCTCCCAGGTCCAGGGCATTTTATCCCTGAAAATTTCCGAAATGGCGTTGGCGTAATCCCGTATCTCCGACTGCGCGTGAGCGTCCATCCGAAGCGACAGGAAGTTAAGCAGGCTGCGCGCGTTAACGCTCCAATAGAACTGGGTGTATTGCGATACCGGCAGAGCCATGCGGGCCATTTCTCTGGCCGCTCCGGCCTCAAGCAGTTTCCTGTAGGCCTGGTAAGAGGCCTTCACGCTGGCTTCGTAGACGGCCAGCATTTTTGACTGATTAAGCTCAGGCGAGGCTGTGGAGCCCTGCCGGTTTATTCTGTCCTGCGCCCGAAAAGCTTTGGGCGTGTAAAATTCCTCGGCTACCTCGGTGTAGCGCGCGCTGACCTCGTTATAAGAAGCCATGCGGTGGCGCATCCACTGCCTGGCTACGAAAATGGGGCATTTTATGTGGAATTGAAAAACGCAGTGCTCGAACGGCGTGTGGTGATCGTGGGCCAGCAGGTACTCTATAAGTCTTTTGTCTTTTTCCTCGCCCTTGGTCTGTGAGCCGAAAGTTACCCTCGCGGATTGCACCGCCCGAAGGTCGCCTCCCATGAAATCCACCAGTTTCACAAAGCCTTTATCCAGCACCTGGTACAGGCCTTTGTCAGATTTCTTCTCTGTTTCTATCATACGCCCTCCGCGGCTGTAAAGGCCGCTTTTTTGCAAATCTGCGATAAAATTATATACTTTTCAAGATTCAAATGAAAGAAGAATAGATAGTGAAACCTAACTTTTGCCGAAAAGCCGGAAAACCTGCGGACAGTTCAAGTCTGCGCGCGCTCGCGCGCATAATGGACGCGCTGCTGGCGCCAGGGGGATGTCCCTGGGACCGTAAGCAGACGCACCGCACGCTTTTAAAAAATCTCCATGAGGAAGCGTTCGAGGTCGACCAGGCGGTTAAAAAGAGCGATTGGGAAAACCTGAAGGAAGAGTTGGGCGATGTCTTGTTGCAGGTGGTCTTTCACAGCGCTCTCGCCGAGCGGGAGGGGCATTTTAAGCTTTCTGACGTGATACGGACCATTAACGCCAAACTGGTGCGGCGGCATCCTCACGTTTTCGGCGGGAAAAAGCTTTCCACTTCCGCCCAGGTGCTGGTTCAATGGCGCAGAATAAAAAAAGCCGAAAAAGAGAAACTTATCCTGCGGCGGAAAAAATGACCCCCGGAAAAATTGCCAGGCTGATCTACCCGGAATTCCGTTTCGGGCACACTCCGCTTGATTACGCCCTTAAACTGGTTGAGGCCGGGGTGGGGGGGTTTTGCTTTTACGGCGGCACGGTAAGCGAGGTTTATGAAACCGTAAAAATTCTCAGATCCGCCTCCGTCACTCCGCTTATCTTCGCGGCTGATTACGAAAACGGCGCGGGGCAATGGCTGAAAGAGGCCACCGAACTTCCCACCAACATGGCGATAGGGGCTTCCGGCTCCGAAGCTTTGGCGCGCCGCAAGGCGGAAATAACCGCGCTTGAAGCGAGGGCTCTGGGGATTGACTGGATTTTCGCTCCTGTGGTGGATCTGGCTTACCGCCCGGGCAACCCTATAGTAAACGCCCGTTCATTCGGCAGTTCCCGCGCGCTGGTAACGCGGCTGGCGGGAGCGTATCTTTCGGGGCTTAGCTCGCACAACGCCCTGTCCTGCCTGAAACATTTTCCGGGCCACGGCGATACGGAGGCCGACTCCCACCTTACACTCCCGACTGTCGCTAAGAGCCGCGAGGCCATGGAACAGGATGATTTAAAACCATACAGGGCTCTGGTCCGTCAGGCGGATTCAGTGATGGTCGGCCATCTCAATATCCCGGCGCTTGACCCTGACAACATCTCTTCTCTTTCTGGAAAAATTATCACGGGGTTGCTGCGCAAAGCGCTTAATTACGGCGGCTGCGTTATTACCGACGCGTTGAACATGAAAGCCATTTCCGAAGAAGTGACGCCGGGCGGCGGCAGGCGGCAGGCCGGGGTAACCGGTGTGAAGGCTCTTTTGGCCGGGGCCGATATACTGCTTGTGCCGGAAGACCCGTTCAAACTTTACGACGCCCTTCTGCGCGCCGCGCGCGACGGTCTTATAACAGAGGCGCTTGCGGACTCCGCCATAAAAAAACAGGAGACGATGCTTTTAAAGCTTTCCCTTTCAAGGCTTTCACCTCCGCCGCGCGATGTGGTCTATTGCTCCGGGCACCGCTCTTTTGCGGCGGAGGCCGCGCCGCAGTGCCTGGCATGGGGCTATGGCGGCGGGGCGTTCCGGGTGAAAGCGGGCGAGACTGTGGGTTATTATGAGCCGCTCACCGCGCAAAAAGACTGGAAAGGGCGGATTTTTGTGGAAGAGCTCCGCCGTCTCGGCGTGAATGTCCGGCCCTGCGAAGCGGGAAAAACACAAAAGGCCGTGGCCGCCGATTTTTCAAGACCGCGCGCTTATAGCGGAAGCATCAACCTGGCTGCCGAAGAAAAAACCGCGCTTCAGGAAGTTTTTAAAAACGCGTCCGACTGCGCCTTTGTCGCCTTCGGCAGCCCTTTCGTGCTGGCCGGTTTTGAGAAAGCCCCGTCCGCCGGCCTGGCCGCTTTTTGCGCGCTGGCGGATTTTCAGAAGGCGGCCGCGCGCGTTCTGACCGAACAGGTTGAGGCCAAAGGCGTAATGCCGGTGGATCTGCATGAGGGCTGAGGAATACGGTTATAGTAGTAAGTAATTGTGGGTAGCTGTTGACAGGGTCCGAGGTCCTGTCGGGGAACTGGAACGCAAAACCAGGGTCGGGCACACCGTGCCCGCCCTTCCCATCCTCGCCTTCCGCGCTATGCAAGCGTCGGGTTCCGGAGGGTTTTGCTTATCCAGCTTCCCCGCCACCCGCTCCATTTGGTCCCAACAGGGAACCGACGGAGAATCCGAAAGGACCGTAATCGGTAAACGGTAAAGTAGCCGGTAACCTATTGTTTCTGACCTGTGCTCGTGTGACTTGAGACCTGTGACAAGCCTATGGCAATGCCGTATCGGGGCCTATGGCCAACAAACGGCCTTGCAGATTGGAGTTTATATGGAAGAAATTTCAGCGCTTGAAAAAGTAACCGGCCTGGGGTGGCCCGATTATTCTCTGGTGTGCATCGCGGTGGCGGCTTTGCTTCTTATTTCCTATTTCAAGGGAAGGGGAGAAACCGACACGCAGGACTTCTTTCTGGGCAGGCGCAGGATACCGATCTGGGCGGCTACGCTCTCTTTTGTGGCCACGGAAATAAGCGCCATGACCATAGTCGGAGTTCCGGCCACGGGGTTCAAGGAGAATTGGCAATATCTTCAGTTCTTTATCGGTTCCGCCGCGGCGCGCATAATTATCGCCTACCTGTTCATCCCCGCGTTTTACAAGTATAACTGCACCACCATTTATGAATTTCTCAAACACCGCTTTGGCCCGCAAACTCAGTATGCCGGCTCATTTTTCTTTTTTCTCACCAGGCTTTTCGCCTCCGGCCTGCGGCTTTACGCGGCGTCGCTCGCGGTTTCGGTTATTATGGGCTGGCCTCTTTCCTGGACACTTGCCTTCTTTACCGTGATAAGCGTGCTGTTTATAGGTTTTGGCGGTATCAGGGCTGTTATCTGGACCGGCACTTTTGAGGCCATGAGTTTTTATCTGGCCGGCGGGGCGGTGCTGCTTTATCTTTTTGCACATATACACGGCGGTTTCGGGGAAATATTCAGAACGGCGGGCGCGGCCGGCAAGCTTTCGCTTTTTAACCTGGGCTGGAGCGCGAAGGATCCCAATGTGCTTTGGATAGCCATCCTGAACGGCGTTTTCGGTTCCATGGCGTCTTTCGGAACCGACCAGGAACTGATGCAGCGCCTGCTTACTCTGGAAACAAGGGAGGCCAGCCAGCGGACCATAATAGCCACCATATTCGCCACCATCCCGCTGCTAATCCTCTATCTTTCGGTGGGGACGCTTCTTTTTGTCTTTTACGGCCAGAACCCGGGCCTGCCGCTTCCGGACAATTCCGACAAGATACTTTCGCATTTCACTGTGCATGTTTTACCGCAGGGGCTTAAGGGCCTGGTGCTGACCGCGGTGATACTTGCAAGCATTGATTCCCCGTTAAGCTCGTTAAGCTCGTCTTTTGTCACGGATATTTACCGGCCTTTGATCAAAAAAGACGGGACTGAAAAACATTATCTGCTGATTTCGCGCCTGAGCGTGGCGGTTTTTGGCCTGTTGCTGGCCGGTATCGCCTATTACTGCCGTAAAACCGAGGGAATGCTGTGGCTTGCATATAAGGTCAACGGAGTGACCGCGGGCAGTTTGCTCGGGGTCTTTTTACTCGGCCTGCTTACCAAAAGGCGCGCCAATCTGGGGAATGTGGCCGCTATGTTTATCAGTGCGGGGCTGGCGGGAGTGGCGCTTTATCTTTCGGAAACAGGCCGCCTGGCCCTCGGCTGGAGCTGGATGATAGTGCTTGGCACCGTCTGCACTTTCGCTTTCGGCTGGATTCTCGGAAAAAGTGAAAATCCCGCGGTGCTGAGCGCAAATGAAAAACCACGCGTTTAATTAAACGCGTGGTTTTAAATACAACGCAGGAACCCTTAATTCTGGTGCTTGAGCAGCTGGTCTTTGCGGTGCTTTATTTCTTCTTCCAGTTTTGCCAGTTTTTCTTTGGCTTTTTCTTTGGTTTCGTCCATCCAGTCGCCGACCTTTTCGCGGGTTTCTTTGCCGGAGGCCGGGGCAAAAAGTATGCCCAGGGCCGCGCCTATAAGTCCGCCCAGTAAAAACGCGCTTACTACCTCACCGGTTCTGTTCTCAGACATTGTATCCTCCTGAAAAAATAAATGCGGAAATTACCTTTCCTTAATCTTATACATTGCGGGGGAGTTTGTCAAATTCCGTCCATCTGACAGTAACATCAAGACTTCTGTGTAATTTCCCAGTTGCAGGGTTCGCGGGTCCTGTCAGGGGCCCGGAACGCGGAACCGGCGTCGCGCACACCGTGCGCGCGCCTCCATTCCTCGGCCTCCGCGCTTCGTATGCTCGGCCTCCGGACGGTTCCGCTTATCCGGCTCCCCTGCCACCCGCTCCATCTACATCGCCAGGGGCTTATCCTTCCAAATCATATTTTGCCTATTGAAAATGGCAAAAATTATACGCTAAACACTTCTATTGTGACGCGCGCAGGTCATGCGGCTGTTGCGGCCGCGTCATATGCCCTACGCCGGAGGCCATAAGTTCTGAGGGAATTCCTAACAAAAAGCATATAGCATACGGCTTAAAGCTTATGGCAGTCTTATATTGTAAAATTATCTTATGCGGAGCCTGTTGTTTTTTGTTTTTTTACTGCCTCTGGCGGGTACGGCGCGCGCCTACCAATATGATGAGAGGTTAGGGGCGGTTTTGGCCGGGGATTTTGAAAAAATCATAAAGAGCCTGCCCCGCGGTCTTGAGGTTTATTCAAAGCTCGCAGGCTCGGGGGTTAAAAACTCTCAACGCCGTGTGTTTCTGCGCCGTGATAACGGGCCGTGGCTCGCTTATTTCTCCTGCCGGGAAAACGCCATCTATTTCAATTCCAGGTCCATAACCAGATTTTTCGGAGTGAAAGGTTATGAAGACCGGGAAATAATCGAGATCCTGCTTAAAAATCCCAAAGCCCGCGCCGAGTTCGTAAAACGCGCCGATTCCGTTTATCTGCACGAGCTGATTCACGCCCTGCAAAGCTATCTTTATCCCGGTTATAGCGTCTCAGCGGCGGCCATCCCGCTTGAATTCGAATATGAAGCCTATTTTACCGAAGACTTGTATACTCATGAAAAAATGAAACGCTCGCCAAAACTGCTGAAGGCTTTCATAAGCGGGGCTTATTACGACATCTACACCGAAAACGCCATGGGCGGTTATCTCACGCTGTCGCTCGACCCCGCCGCCTATCGCGAGCGCATCCGCAAAAAATATGAAGACGAAGCGGGCGGGTATCTTAGTTTTGAAAAGGCCGAGATCTATAAAAAAAACAGCGTGCAGGATGCGAAAATACTTTCTTACGCGTCCGGACGCGTGGAGGATTATATCGGCGAAACAGCGGCGCTTGCGCTGCTGCAGCTTGAGAAAAACGCCTATGGCCGCTATCTGGAGGACTTTTACCTGAAGCGCTGGCCCGCTTTCAGCGCGGAGGCGCTGCTTTTCGTGGGTTCGGCGGCGCTTGAAGTTAAAAATTATCCGCTTGCGCTGGACTGCCTTGCGGTGGCCGATGAAAACGCGGTTAAATACAGCGCGCCGCAGGACGAACTGATGTCCCTTAAAACCAAGGGGGCGCTTGCGATACTTGAGGCGGCGGACTTTATCCGCGACCGAGCTAAAAACATGTCTTTGGAAATACTCAGCCAGCACTTGAAGGCCGTTGAAAAAGCCTGCCTTAAAACTGCGCGGCCCTTCCCGCCCGGCCTTTCGGCTTTGCGCGAAAAAAACTATCCCGAAGCGGCGGCCTGGTACGCCAAAAAAGCGGGGCTTGAAAAAGACCCGGATAAGTTCGAATATTATATGGAAAATTTTAATTACTTCTCCGCCGCGGACAGCGCCATAGGCCCGCGGCAGGCCCCGCCCTTTTGACTTGGGACGCGTGGCTTACCCCCCAACCGAACCTCCCATTGCCAGCGATCGCGGCAAAAGAGCGGGGCAGGCCAGCGGCACCGCCGCCGCACAGGGGGCCGGGTCGGCTTTGGGCAGCAAGATGAATCTTTCTTCTTGAATTATAAATTTTAATTGAGTAAATTATAAATGTAGTGTAATAAGGACACGGCGGATAATCTCACGGAGGACCCTATGATCGATATAACAAAAAATCTCGCAACCGCGCCCAGGCGCACCAAGGCATCCGTAATAAGAGAGCTGCTTAAACTGACCAACAAGCCGGGTGTCATCTCGTTCGCCGGCGGCCTGCCGGATCCGGAACATTTCCCTTACGATTTTGTGGCTGAATCCGTAAAAGAAATAATGGCTAAAAAAGGCAGGGTGGCCCTGCAGTACGGCCCCACCGACGGCCTGCCGGAATTGAAAGAAGAATTTATAAAATTTCTGAAAAAATACGAGGGGATAACCGCCAAGCCTGAAAATCTCATAGTTACCACGGCCTCACAGCAGGCGCTTGACCTGGTGGGCCGTCTTTTTATTGACGCCTCAGACCCCGTGCTGGTGGAAATGCCGAGCTACATGGGCGGGCTCCAGGTTTTTAAGTCCTACGGCGCGGATTTCGTGGGTGTAAAGCTTGAGGACGACGGGGTAAGCACTGAAGTGCTTGAAGAAAAACTTAACTGGCTCAAGAACCAGGACGAGCATTACAAGTTCGTCTACCTGGTGCCGGACTTCCAGAATCCCAGCGGCGTCACCCTTTCCGGTGAAAAGCGAAAAAAAATCATAGAGCTTTCTGAAAAATATAACGTGGCCGTCATAGAGGATTCTCCCTACCGGCAAATACGCTTTGAGGGAAAGGCGCCTGATATGCTTTACCGCCTGGACCAGAATTCCAGAAAGACCGACAACATCATCTCCCTGTTCACGTTCTCAAAAACTTTCGCGCCGGGCCTGCGCCTCGGCGTAATACTTGCCCATCCCCAGATCGTAAAGAAGATGGAGATCCTCAAGCAGTCGCTCGACCTCTGCACTTCCAGCCTGAACCAGCTGATAGCGGCCGACTTCCTGCGCACTGGTTATTTTGAAAAACACATAGAGGTGATAAAAAAAACCTATAAATTGAAGAAGGACACTATGGTGGGCGCTCTTGAGAAGTATATGCCTGACGGCGTTACCTGGACAAAGCCGGAGGGCGGCCTTTTCCTGTGGGTGCGCCTGCCGGAAGCGATGAGCGCCGACGATATGTTCAAGGAGGCGATAAAAGAAAATGTCGCTTATGTGATCGGTTCCGCTTTTCACTGCGATGGTTCCGGTAAAAACACCATGCGGCTGAATTTTTCCTATCCGACCGTAAATGAAATAGAAGAAGGCATAAAACGCCTGGCCAATACCGTGAAAAAGTGCATGGTCGTAAAATAGGGTATAGGGGTTAGTGTAGAGGGTAGAGATATTGGGAACTCCTTATACTCTACCCTCAAATTTACTATGTCCGATTTTTCCTCTGAATTTGGCCGGGTTCTGAGAGCTGCGGGCGTGGTGGGCGCCGGCGGAGCGGGCTTTCCGGCATATATTAAGGCGCAAAGCCGCGCCGACTGCGTTATTGTGAACGCGGCGGAATGCGAGCCGCTGCTGAAAAAAGACCAGAAACTGCTTGAATATTTCCCTGAAAAAGTTTTTGACGGCCTTGAGCTGATGATGCTCTCCACCGGCGCAAGAGAGGGCGTGGTCGGCATCAAGAAAAAACACGAAAAAACCATCCTGCGTCTTGAGGAAATAGCCCGCGCAAGAAAAAATATCCGCGTGGTAAAGCTTGGCGACTACTATCCGGCCGGCGACGAGCAATGTCTGGTTTACGAGGTTACGGGCCGCGTTGTTCCGCCGGGCGGCCTGCCGCTTGAAGCGGGCTGCGTGGTGAACAATGTGGAGACGCTCTACAACGCGGCCCTTGCGCGAAACTGCCCCGTGACGGAAAAATGGGTAACCATCACGGGCGCGGTCAAAAAACCCTGCACCATAAAGGTCCCGGTCGGCATCTCCTACGCCGAAGCCGTTGAAATAGCCGGCGGAGCCAAAATAAAAGAGCCGGTTGCCGCCATAGACGGCGGGCCCATGATGGGCAAGGTTTTACTGGATCTTAATGTTCCGATAACCAAGGCCTCGGGAGGGTTGATAGTTTTGCCGCGCAGCCATCCGCTTATAGCCAAAAAGGCGCAAAGCCGTTCCGTGTTCTCGCGCATAGGCAGGTCCGTCTGCGACCAATGTTCTTTCTGCACCGAACTCTGTCCCCGGTATTTACTGGGCCACAATGTTCAGCCGCACCGGGTAATGCGCAACCTGCTTTTCTCGGGTCCGGAGCGCAAATTGCACAGCCAGTACTCCCTGCTTTGCTGCGAGTGTTCTCTTTGCAGTCTGTATTCCTGCCCTGAAGGGCTGCACCCGTCGGCTGCCTGCGTTTCCGCCAAGGCGGATCTGCGCGAACAAAAGATAAATATAAAGAACTCATCTTTGGGTTCACCGCGCGGGGATGCGGTACACCCGCTCCGGGATTTTAGAAAGGTTCCGGTTTCAAAACTTATAAAGCGCCTGGGGCTTGCGGAATACAATGTGGATGCGCCCTGGCTTGATACGGACTATAAACCTGCCGGGGTGAAAATTTTAATGACCCAGCACATAGGAGTTCCCTGTGTCCCGGCGGTTAAGCCGGGTGAAATCGTGCAAAAAGGCGCGGTGGTGGGTTGTGTGCCGGAGGATAAACTTGGCTGCCCCGTTCACGCGAGCATTTCCGGCACGGTGGCGAAGGTTAACGAGAAATACGTGGAGATAGTGAGATAGCACTTAAGAGCTGAAGCGCTGAAGTGCTGAAGTAAATTCATCAGGCTTCAGCGCTAACAAACAGGAATGACTATGCTAAATTCTATAGGCGGCGTTGAACTTTCAAGCGTGGCCAAGGGGTTTGAGACCGCCGATGCCATGCTGAAAACATCCAATATCAAGCTTTTGCTTTCCAGATCGATATGCCCGGGGAAATACATAATTCTTGTGGCGGGCACGGTTGCCGATGTAAATGCCGCCGTGGAAGCCGGGGCGAATAAAGCAGCTCATGCGCTTGTGGACAGCTTCGCAATCCCTAATATACACCCGGATGTGTTTCCGGCGATAGCGGGCACGGTTCCGGAGGGCGAGCTTGAGTCGCTTGGCATTATAGAAGCGTTTTCAGTTTCAGCTCTTATAGAGGCGGCCGATGCCGCCGTTAAATCCGCTTCGGTGAAGCTGCTTGAGATCCGCCTTGCCATGGCGCTGGGCGGAAAGGCTTTTGTAACGCTTACGGGCACTGTCGCCGCGGCGCAAACTGCCGTGGAGGCCGGAGCCGCCGTAGTGGCGAAAAAGGGCTTGCTGGTGGAAAAAGTTGTAATACCCCAGCCCAGGAAAGAGTTGTTAAGTGAAATGATATAATTGCTCTGTTTGCGATATAACGCAGCGTGCGGTTTTTTGGATAACTATGAAAAACAAATCTTTTATATTGACCTTGATTTTGTTGCTGCCGGGTTCGACTTTTGCTGTGGAGAACGGCGATAAAACCAGGGATTTTGCCGGGATGGTTCAGGCTGAGATCGTCAAAGGGAATATTATCCGCAGGGTTACGGATATAAGTGAATTTAAAAACATGTTCGGTGCTCCGATCAATGAGGAAACGGCCCCGGACGGCGGCGGCACTTTTACTAAATTGGCTTACCCGGATGGCGGCGCGGCATGGTTCAAACAAATGCAAACTGACAGCCCCATCGTTTTGTCGCGTCTTTTTGTGAACGGCCGAACTGTGGATTTAGGCAAGCCTTTGCTGCGAGATACGTCCGATCTGCTTAAGCTGGACAGCTTCCTCGGCCTGCAGGGAGTTTCTCTTGCCAAACTGGATCTCCGGGACAGCAAAGAGTTCCTTCTGAACATGTCATTCGACTCGCTAACCGAATGGCCGGCCAAAGAAAAACTTCCCGCCGGATTTGATCCTGCGCGGATATTGGAAAACGGTGAAAACCCGGGACTTGGCATAAAAAAACTGCATAAAGCGGGAATTACCGGGCGCGGAGTGGGGATAGCCATTATAGACCAGCCGCTTCTGCTCGGCCATAAAGAATACGTGTCCCGCATCATTTATTATAACGCGGCTGGATTGGCTGAAGTCGGTCCGCAAATGCATGGCCCGTCAGTCGCGAGTTTCGCTGTCGGCGAAAACATAGGAACGGCTCCGGAGGCGGTCTTGTATTATCTGGCCGTGCCCTCCTGGAAAGCGGATAATGTTTACTATACGGACGCGCTCAATACTATCATTGAGATGAATAAAAGCCTTCCGGCCAATGAAAAAATACGGGTCGTCAGCATATCCACCGGAATGTTCAGGCAGTTTAAAAATTATGATAAATGGCTGGAGGCGCTGCATAAGGCCGAAGGAAATAATATTTTGATGATAACCTGCGACCCGGACACAATAAAATTCGGGAACCTCACCAGGGATCTGGAGAAAGACATGGATTTTCCGGAAAGTTATATGCCGGAAAGCTGGGATACGGGAAAATATCCTTTATGGGTGCCCGGAGGCCGCCGTACCAGGGCAAGCTATCAGGGCGCTGAGCTGTACGTATTTGATGCGGTCGGGGGCAGAAGCTGGTCAACGCCGTATCTGGCAGGGGTAGCGGCTTTGGGTTTTCAGGTTAATCCCGGGCTTACCCCGGAGGCCGTAAAAGAAATGCTGATAAAAAGCGCTTCGCCGGGAAAATACGGGAACGTGCTGAATCCGGCCGGCTTTATAGATCTGGCGCAACGGAGTTTAAAAAAATAAAACACAGAGGTCTGAAAAACCATGAATAAAAACAGAATACCGCTTATAGCAGGGAACTGGAAAATGCACCTGACCGTTAAAGAGGCGCGCGAGCTCGCCGCCGCCATTAAAAAAGGGCTTGACCCCGATCTGAAACACGAAGTTCTGCTTGCCCCCACATTCACCAATTTGCACGCTGTGAAGGAAGCCATAGCCGGTTCAAAGATATTTTTGTCCTCACAGGATGTGTGCTGGGAGGAAAAGGGGGCTTTTACCGGCGCGGTTTCGCCTTCGCAGCTTTTGGACGCCGGCTGCACCCACGCCATAATAGGACATTCGGAACGGCGCAAGATCTTTCTTGAAACCGATGAGGTCGTAAACAAAAAGATGAAAGCGGTTATCAAAGCCGGGATTACGCCGGTGCTCTGCATAGGTGAAACGCTTGAAGAGCGGGAGTCGCAGAAGACCTACCGTGTGCTTGAAACCCAGTTGAACGGCGCTTTCTCCGGCATTCCGGTTTCAGACGCGGCTAAAGTCATTATCGCTTACGAGCCGGTATGGGCCATCGGCACCGGCAAGACAGCCACCCCGGAGCAGGCTCAGGACGCGCATGTTTTCGTGCGTAAGCAGGCCGAGCGCATATACGGCAAAGATTTCGCGCTTGCCGTGCGCGTGCTTTACGGAGGCTCGGTTAAAGCCGACAATGTGGATGAACTGATGGCCCAGCCCGATATCGACGGCGCGCTGGTCGGCGGAGAAAGTCTCAAGGCGGATAAATTCCTGCGCGTGATACATTATCAGGAAGCGGTGGTGAGATAGGCGCTAAGAAAGCTAGGCTGAAGGCGGAAGATAAACAAACAGCATTCTGCTTCTTCTCCTTCAGCCTAAAGCCTGATTTTATGGATGAAAAACTGGTGAAGGAAATAGTGCAGGACCTTAAACTCCGGCAGGAACGGGCGGATAAACCGGTGCCGGTCGGAGTTTCTAACCGGCATGTGCACTTTACCAAAGAGGATTTTAAAGCCCTCTTTGGCGCGGATGCCGAGCCTGTGCTGTACCGCCAGCTGCGCCAGCCGGGTTTTTACGCCTGTAACGAACTTGTTTCTATAGAGGGGCCGAAGGGCGCTATAAAAAATGTGCGCATGATAGGCCCTTACCGTCCCTATACTCAGGTGGAAGTTTCGCTGGCCGACTCAAAAGTCCTGGGACTGGAGCCGCCCATAAGGGACTCAGGTAAACTTGAAAACTCTCCCGGTATCAGAATAACAGGCCCCAAGGGGACCATTACAACAAAAAACGGCGTAATTCTTTCAAAGCGGCATATACATTTTCATCCCAAAGACGCCGAAATTTTTAAGATCAAAGACGGTGAGCATGTGCGCGTGCGCTGCGGCGCCGGCACCGACCGTGAAGCTATTTTTGAAAGGGTCCTTTGCCGTGTTTCCGAGAAATTCGCTTTGGAATTGCACTTGGATGTGGAAGAATCCAATGCCGCCGGCCTTAAAAACAGCGACCCGGTGTATATAGTGTGAGGAAAGTGATTAAATAATTGAGTGATGAGTGATTGAGTTCAAGAAAAGGGGTTAGTATTCGTCGGGATTTTTAATGCTTAATCACTTAATCGCTGAATTACTGAATCACTATACAGTCGAACGGAGGATATGAAAATGGAAGCATTAGGAATGATAGAAACAAAAGGTTTAGTGGCCTGTGTGGAAGCGGCTGACGCCGCCGTGAAAGCCGCCAATGTAAAAATTGTCGGCTACGAGAAAATCGGTTCTGGCCTTGTTACCATTCTTTTCAGGGGCGAAGTTGCCGCCTGCAGGGCCGCCTGCGACTCCGGCGCCGCCGCCGCGCAGAAAGTGGGAGAACTCGTTTCCGTGCATGTGATACCGCAGCCGCATCAGGATCTGGAAGGCAAACTGCCGATAAGCGAAGCGCGTAAGAAATAGTCTGAGAGTCGGGAGCCTAAGAGTCTGAGAGCCGCGGAATGCCGCGCTTTATAAAGACGCCAGGACTCTCGACCCCAAGACTCTTAGACTTCGTTTTGGAGGAATCATGCTATTTGCACGAGTTGTAGGCAATGTCGTTTGCACCCGTAAGGATGACAAACTGGTGGGTACCAAGCTGTTGATGGTTCAGCCGGTGGGCCTTGATGACAAACCGAAAGGCAATACTTTGGTCGGTATCGACTCTGTCGGCGCCGGTGAGGGGGAACTGGTGCTTATCGTGCAGGGTTCAAGCGCGCGTCAGACGTCCAAAACCGAGAATACCCCTGTTGACTGCACTATCTTTGCCATAGTCGACACTATTGAAAAAGACGGTAAAGCGGTATTTACAAAGAAAACCGACAAAATGAGCGTTTGAACAGGGTAAAATATGCCCATAAGCGAAGAAGAGCTTAAAAAAATAGTCGCCGAGGTGGTAAAAAATCTGGACCCCGGTCTTAGCGCGGGCGCGGAGCCGGCGGGTGAGGGTCCGGTATTTAACACGGTGGATTCCGCCGTCAAGGCGGCTGAAAAATCGCAGATAATTTTTCAGGAGCTTGGTCTTGAGGCGAGAGAGAAAATAATAGCCGCCATGCGCGCCGCATCAATTGAAAACGCCGGGCGCTGGGCCGCAATGGCGGTGGCCGAAACCGGCATGGGCCGCGTGGCGGATAAAATACAGAAAAATTTGCTGGTGGCGAAAAAAACTCCCGGAGTTGAAGACCTGCGCTCTCTGTCCTACACCGGCGACAAAGGCCTGACTTTAGTTGAATACGCGCCGTTCGGCGTGGTCGCCTCCATCACACCCTCAACGAACGCCGTGGCTACAATTATCAGCAACGCGATAGGCATACTTGCCGCCGGAAATTCCGTTGTGTTTTCTCCGCATCCCGCGGCAAAAAAGTGCGTTCAGGACGCGGTGATCATCCTTGAACGCGTTGTTCGCTCCGCCGGCGGTCCGGCTGATCTTATCGCCACCGTGGCGAATCCCACGCAGGAAAGCACCCGCGAGCTGTTGGCCCATCCGAAAGGGCGCATGAACATCGTGACCGGCGGTCCGGCCATCGTAAAAGTGGCTATGACCGCGGGCAAGGCCTGCAAAACCATAGCGGCCGGCCCCGGCAATCCGCCCATCGTGGTGGATGAAACCGCGGTTTTCCCCGATTGTGCGCGTGAGATAATAACCGGCTGCGGTTTTGACAATAATGTCCTTTGCATAGCGGAAAAAGAAGTGATAGTGACCGAAAAAGCCAAGGCTGGTTTCTTCGAGTGCATGAGAAAAGACCCGCGGGCTTATGAACTTTCATCAAGGCAGATTGATCAGCTTACGAAGCTCGCCATACTTGAATCCGGCCGCGAGCCGAAGCTTAACCGCGATTTCGTGGGTAAGAACCCGAGCGTGATGGCTAAAGCCATCGGCCTTGATATTTCGGACGATATCCGCGTGCTTTGGGCCGAAGTGCCGAACGATCATCCCTATGTGCTGACGGAGCAGCTCAGCCCGGTGCTGCCCGTAACGGCGGTAAGGGATATAGACGCCGCAATTGAACTTGCTTATTACGCGGAGGGGGAAAATCACCACACCGCGGGAATGTATTCTACTGATGTGCGCAATATGACAAAAATGGGCCGGCGCATGGCTTGTTCTATATTCGTGAAAAACGCCTGCACATTGCACGGTCTGGGTCTTGGCGAGGGCTACGCCTCAATGTCCATAGGTACGCCCACCGGCGACGGCATAACCAAAACCGGCCATTTTTCCCGGCCGCTGCAATGCAGTCTGGTGGGCTATTTCAGGATCGCGTAATATAGCGCTGAAGCTGTCTGCGGTGTTACTTCAGGTCTTCAGCGCTTCAGATCTTCAGAGCTAGGTTAGGCAAGGAGATGATTTATATGCAGGCAAATATCGCTGTCGGACTTATTGAAACTTCCTCCATAGCCAAAGGTGTGGAAACGCTTGACGCCATGTGCAAGGCGGCGGGGGTCACGCCCGATCTGCACCTGGCAATTTCCAAGGGTAAATATATTATAGCCGTGTCCGGCCCCGTGGGGGAAGTGGAGTCGGCCATGTCAAAAGGCGTGGAAATAGCCGGTAGTACCCTTGTGGCGAAACATATCATACGGAATATCCACGCGGGGGCGCTGGCCGCGCTTAACAAACGTGTTAAGTCCGGAGTAAAGCTTGAGGCCGTAGGCATAGTTGAAACCAAAGAAGCCCTGCCGGCGCTGTTTGCCGCCGATGCCGCCGCCAAGGCCGCCTTTGTGCATGTGGTTGAAGTCAATACCGGGCGCGGGATAGGCGGCAAGGGTTACCTGACTATTACCGGTGAGGTCGGGGCGGTGCGCACAGCGGTTTCAGCCGCCGTTAAAGCGGTGGGCGAAGACGCAATAGTAAGCCGCATCGTAATACCGAATGCCCATGAGGATATCGCCGGGGCGATATTCTAGCGCTGAAGTGCTGAAGACCTGAAGCGCTGAAGTCCTTTGGATGTTGCTTCCGCTCTGACAGGTCAGGTAAGGAGATTTTATGAAACTTGTTATCGGCGCCGATCACGCGGGTTTTGAGGCGAAAGAAAAAATTAAAAAGTTTCTTCAGGGGCTTGGGCACGAGGTGACGGATTTCGGCTGCTATTCAACGGAATCCGTGGATTTCCCGGATATCGCCATGCTGGTCGGCGACGCTGTGCGTAAAAAAGAATTTGAAAAAGGCGTTCTGGTGGATGGTTTCAACGGCGCCATGCCGCTTGCGGCCAATAAAATTCACGGCATCAGGGCGGTAGGCGCATACGATATTATCTCCGCGCGCTTTGCCGCGGCCCACGAGGATTGCAATGTGCTGTGCCTGGGCGGCAAAACGCACGGAGAGCTGGCCCTGCAGGAAATGCTGAAAGTGTGGCTTACTACCCCGTTCGAGGGCGGCAAATACCAGAAGCGTCTTGATAAAATAACTGCGATAGAGCAGCGCTGCTGTTAAGAATCGCCATATGCCGTATGCTTTAGGCCGTAAGCTTTTAAGGAACTCCTTGACAAGCTTATGGCATAAGGCTTAAAGCTTATGGCAATGGATGTATCAAAATTTTATGAAACAAGCCAAGGTCATCGGGCGGGTGTTTTGCGCAAGACAATGCTGCGGCATGGATAGTAAAACCCTGCTTTTAATACAGCCGCTTGACTGGGAAACGGACCAGCCGGCCGGGGAACCTTTGGTGGCCGGCGACACTGTCGGAGCTGGGGCGGGTGAGACGGTTTTTTTTGTGGCTTCGCGCGAAGCCATAGTGGCTTTTGAGAACTGGGAAGGCGGGACGGCTGTTAACACGCCGCTGCCCCCGGTGGACGCGGCGATAGTCGGAATAATTGATGGCAAAAACATCCGCGCATAGAGCGTGGATGTTTGCCATAAGCCATGCGGTTGTTTCAACCGGGCCATATGCCGTACGCTTTAAGCCATAAGCTTGTTAAGGAATTCCTTTAAGCCTATGGCGTATGGCTTAAGGCTTATGGCAGTGATGGCCTATGGCGTTAAGCATATGGCAATAGCCGTACCAATAAATTATGTTCATCGCTAAAGTTATCGGCAATGTCTGGGCCACCCGCAAGCACGCGGGGCTTAAAAACGCCACCTTGCTTATTGTGAAAGCGGTGGATGTTTCAGTCCCTGGCAAGCTGACAGGTGAGGCGACGCTTGCCGTGGACGGGAACCAGGGCGCGGGCGTGGGTGACACCGTGCTTATAGTTGACGAGGGCGGCTCCGCCCGTAAAATTTTAAAAAATTCCAAGGCGCCGGTTCGCACAGTGGTGGCCGGCATAGTTGATAAGGTATACATAAAGCGATAAATCCGCGCGCTGTGCAGTACTGGGTTTTAATCCCTCCTCTCTCTCGAACGAGAGGGAACAGGCCAACTGCTTGGCCTGTGTAGGGATTCAAAAGGCGGAGCAATATCGAGTCAGCAGGCCGTCTGTCGGGCATAGCCATTGTTACGGCACGCCCATAGGTCAGACGAAATTGCGAGTAGGGACCGCGAGTTCAGCCGAGCGACGGCGAGGCTGAAACTTGTGGCCGACAATAAGGAAGGTTTGCTTATGAACGATGAAGATATAAAAAAGATAGCGGCTGAGGTGGCCAAAATTTTAAACGAAAAAGGCCGGGGCGCGGCTTTGCGGCAAATGCCCGGGGATTCGGTGACCATAGGAACGGCCGGCAAGGTCTTTCAGCACCCGCTGGTTAACCCTGTCGGAAATGCCCAAAGGCCGGCGCCTGCCAAACCCTGTCCCTCCCCGCAAAACGAGTGCCGCCTGGAGGAAAATACCTGCGGTCCAAGCTGTCAGAAGTGCAATCCGCTTAACAGCTACAGCGCCCAGCAGGTCAAAGACATGGGCGTGGACAGGGTAAGTTTCTGCAACCCCGATTCCCAAAGCGCTTCAATTGCCGGCATGATAGACCACACTCTGCTTAAGGCCAACGCCACACAGGAAGAAATAGGCAAACTTTGCGAAGAAGCGCGCAAATACGGGTTCGCTTCGGTTTGCGTGAACCCCGGTTATGTGGCCATGTCCGCGCGGCTGCTGCGGGGCAGCCGCGTTAAAGTCTGCACTGTGATCGGTTTTCCGCTCGGTTCCACCACCCCCACGGTAAAGGCCATTGAGGCGCGCGACGCCATGGCGAATGGCGCCGACGAAATAGACATGGTGATAAACATCGGCGCGCTCAAGTCAGGCAACGACCAGATCGTGCTTGACGATATTAAGGCCGTGCGCGATGCCACCCGCGGCAAGGTTTTAAAGGTTATCATTGAAACTTCCTATCTTACCAAGGATGAAAAAGTGCGCGCCTGCCGCATGTCGAAACAGGCCGGCGCCGACTTCGTGAAAACTTCCACCGGTTTCGGCTCCGCCGGCGCCACCGTTGAAGACGTGGCCCTTATGCGCGAAACAGTGGGGCCGGAGATGGGCGTCAAGGCTTCCGGCGGCATAAAAGACGCGAAGATCGCGGAGGCCATGATAAAGGCCGGGGCTACCCGCCTTGGAACCAGCGCAAGCATCGCCATAATTTCAGGCGGACAGGCTGTGAAGGGGCAGTATTAGAAGAAGTTTAGAGTGTAGAGTCGAGAGTGTAGAGCGTTTAAGGTGGTTCCTTGAATAATCTCTCCACTATTCACTATCTACTCTCCACACACAAGGAGCAAAACATGTCAGAACCGAAACCAGCGTTGGGAATGATCGAAACAAAGGGCTTCATAGGCATGATAGAGGCGTCGGACGCCATGGCCAAGGCCGCCAATGTGCGCCTTATAGGCTATGAAAAAATAGGCTCGGGCTATGTTACTACGCTTTGCACGGGCGAAGTGGGTGCGGTGCGGGCCGCTGTTGAAGCCGGAGGAGCCGCCGCGCAGAAAGTCGGCGAACTTGTGGCCATTCATGTCATTCCGCGGCCGCATGACGACCTGGATAAGTATATGGCCAGAATATCCGTAAAAGTCAGTTAGTCATAGGGGACTGCCATAAGCCTTAAGCCATACGCCATAGGCTTAAAGGAATTCCTTAACAAGCTTATGGCCTAAGGCATACGGCATATGGCTTAGTGCAGTTCGGTCGCATCCATTATGCTTACCAAGGGCGCTGTCGAAGACATTATAATGCTGCACCTCTCCCGGCCGTATCCGGGGGGGGCGGCGCCCGTTTCAAAAAAAATTGCTGAGCTGGGGAAAAAAGTTTTCCTGAGCGACTGGGAAATGCGCCGCCTGTTCAAACCCGGGGCGCGCGCCGTAACAGTCCCCGCCAACGCGATTATCAGTCCTATGGCCCTTGATTGGCTGGAATATAACGGTATAGAGATCGTCCGCGGATAAAATGATCTTTCAGGTAAAATTTCCGCCATTAAATAAATTCCGTTTCCGGTTTTTCCCGTTCCTTGTGAAGCCTTGCCTTAAATAGCTAATATAGTCAATAAGAATTTATTCGGAGGAAACATTAATGATACGGTCCAAGGTTTTTATTTTATTGTTAATCTTGCCGTTTGTCTGCATTGCGCAGACCCCGGCCCAGGATGAACCCGCGGAGAAAGATGCTGCCGCCGTTATCAGCGGCGACGCCACCCCGCCCGCTTCGACCGGAGTTGAGTCCGCGCCCCGGAAATTATCCGAACAGTCAAAAGAGTCCGTGTCCGTTGCCGAAAATGCGGAACCGCAGGAAAGGCCTTTGTCTGCGCCCGCGAACATCGGGCTCAAAGCCGCGGCGCCCGCGGGCATTATGGAAGTTGAGTGGAAATTCCTTAAAACATACGGGGAAGATAAGGATGAGGATGTCGCGGCCGCCATACTTGTGCAGCTGACCGACTGGCTGAAGCTTTATCCCGACAGCGAATATGCCGATGAGGCCCGGCTTTTAAAAGCCCGCCTCCATCTGAAACTGGGAGACTATAAATCCGCGATCGTGGACCTTTTAAAACATACGCAGGAATATCCGGACTCCAAATTCAACGCGGATGTCAGGAAGCTTCTGAATGAAACGATCGAAAAGAAAATAGATAAAAAAACAAAACCCGTGTTAAATGAAATAGCGACAGCCCCTGAGACAGGTGATAAAGCGGAAAGGATTGCGCTGTTCCTTGAAAAGCTGGCGGACGGCGCCGGAGAAGTTTTTTATGTGCCTGCCGCGGCGGAATTCCGGGAATTTTTCAGCAGGTTCCCTTTGTACGCCGGGCGGGATGGAGTGCAGCTTGTGCTTGGGAATCTTCATTCCAAAAAAGAAGAATATCTCTCCGCCAGACTGGCTTATGAAAGATTGATCCAGGTTTACCCGGACAGCCGGTTCCTGCTCAGGGCCAAAAGCTCGCTGGGCGGGGTGCTTGCAAATAACATCAAGGATTATAATGCCGCGATAAAAGTCTATCAGGATATCGCCGCTAACTTCCCCGGAACCGACGAAGCGTGGATGGCTTATCGCCAGCTGGCCAGGCTTTCGGAACACCAGAAACAGTATCCTCTTGCCGTGGATGTTTATGAAAAAATGATCACGCTTTATCCGGATAAAACGGAGGTGTATACCGCCTTCAATTCCGAAGCCCGTATCCTGCGCGATGAGATGTCGAAACCTAAGGAGGCTGTGGATGTGCTGGGCAGGCTGGCGGATAAATTTAAAGGCGGGAAAGCCATAGACGCGCTCTACTTAGCCGCCGAAATAGCCAGGAAGGATATGAAAGACCTGGATACTGAAATTCAGATGTATGACAGAATAGCGGCCGATTATCCGGACAATGCGCAGGCTCCGAAAGCCATTCTTACGGCCGGCCAGGCCTTCGAAAAAAACAAGAACTTTGACAAAGCCAGGGAATACTACACGAAGATCACGGAAAAATATCCCGAAGACCCGTTGGCTAAAAAAGCGCAGAAATATTTTGATTCTATAGCGTTCAAATAGGAAATATCGGGCTCCTGCCGACTTTTGGGGTCAAAAGTCGGCAGGAGCCTTTTTTTACGCCACATTGAATTTATCAATCAGGGTGTTCCGGAAAAAACATGGCGATCGCTTGGCAGCAATCGGCCGGCAAATAGTATTCCGTTGAATTCCTCGGACTTTGGGAGAAGCAGAATAATCCAGATCTTAACCGATAGAATTGACCAGTTTAAAAGATGCCGTTTAAACGCTTAAATGCAGAGGGATACAATGACTAACACTCAAATCGGCGTGATTGAGGGGTTTTACGGTGAGCCGTGGAGCTGGGCGGAGCGGGCCGGGTGGGCAGCTTTCCTTAAAGAGCACGGGTTTTCCTTTTACATCTATGCCCCGAAGGCCGACGCCTGCCTGCGCAAGAAATGGCGCGAGCCGTTCCCCAAAGACCTTGAAGAAAACCTGACGCGCCTGTCCGCGCAGTGCCGCGCCGCCGGCATAGAATTCGGCCTGGGTTTCAGTCCGTACGAAATTTACCTCTCGCCGTTTAACGACGAAGTGCGCGGCCTTTTGCGGAACCGCATAGACGCCTTCAACCGCATAGGCGTTGATAAACTCGGCATACTGATGGATGACATGAAAGGCGACTTGCCGAACCTTGCCGAACGCCAGATAGAGATAGTGAACTGGATAGCCTCGCGTTCCACCGCGAAACAATTCATTTTTTGCCCGACCTATTATTCACTGGACCCCGTGCTTGAAAAACTCTTCGGCAAAATGCCGGAGGATTATCTGGGGAGTCTGGGCCGCGGCCTGGACGCAAAAGTCAGCCTTTTCTGGACGGGGGAGCTGGTCTGCTCAAAATCTTACAGCGAAGAACATCTGCGCGCCGCCGCCGGGTTCCTTGGGCGCAAACCCTTCCTTTGGGACAATTACCCGGTTAATGACGGACCCAGGATGTGCAAGTTCCTGCACCTGCGGCCAATGACAGGCCGTCCCGCCGAAATCGGCAAATGGCTGTCCGCCCATTCGGTTAACCCCATGAATCAGCCTGCGCTTTCTAAAATCGTGCTGCTCACTCTTAAGCTGAGCTACGAACAGGGCGCGGCTTACCGCCCCGATATGGCTTTCCTGAGCGCCGCCGAAACGGTAACCTGCCAGGAAATGGCCAGTTGGCTGGATGGCGATCTGCCGGCTTTTATGGACAGGGGCCTGGACCAGCTGCCGGAAGAAGAAAAAGAACAACTGCGCAAAGCCTACCGCCCTTTTCTGGCCTCAAAGCAGAATTTTACCGCCCAGGCCGCGCAGGAAATAATAGACTGGCTGGATGGAAAATACACGGTGACAAAAGATTTATTCCTGACGCAATGAGAATATGGGACGTGGCTCCGCGCAGGCTTTGCCGCAATCATCTGCTTGGCGAGCACCGGGAGCTCCATGCGGTCTGGGTAATACTGACGCAGGGGAAAAAAGGCTATGCCAGGCATCCTGAGACGCTGCGCTGGCACGGCAGTCTAAAGGCTCTGTATCTGCGCCATGCAAGGCTGGTTGCTGAGATGGCTTGTAGGGGCTATTCCCACAGAAGCCCTTTGGACAAGCGGCTGGCCACGGGCCGGGCCACGCAAAATAAATATATAGATCCACCACGGAGGCAGTTGAAACTGTTGCGGGAAAAAGGCTGCGCCTGCCGCGCATAAGGACTGAACTATGGCTGAGATCGTTCTGGTAACTGGCGCGTCGTCCGGTATCGGCAGGGCCACGGCGGAACTGCTGCTAAAAAAGGGATATACGGTTTACGCGGGTGCGCGCCGGATTGATAAGCTTAAAGAACTTGAGCCGCTTGGCGCCGAAATCTTATCACTTGATGTGACCGATGAGGCGTCTTTAAACAATGCTGTAGACACTGTGTTTAGGGCGGAGGGTCGTATTGACATACTTATAAACAACGCCGGCTACGGAGCCCACGGCGCCATTGAAGATGTACCTATGTCCGAAGCCCGCCGCCAGTTCGATGTGAATGTTTTTGGCCTGGCCCGCCTTACCCAGCTGGTTCTGCCCATAATGCGCAAGCAGGGTTCAGGCAAAATAATAAACATTTCTTCCATCGCCGGCAAGCTAACCACGCCGCTTGGCGGCTGGTACCACGCCACCAAACATGCCGTTGAAGCATACTCCGACGCCCTGCGCCTTGAGGTCGGCCGCTTCGGGATAAAGATAATAATTATAGAACCGGGCCCGATAAAAACCGAATGGGACGGAGTGACGCTGGCGAACCTTTCAAAATACTCCGGTTCAGGCCCTTATGCCCGGCTTGCCGATAATCTGACCAATAAATTCAGGGCCGGTTACCGGAAGGGGGCGCCAGGGCCGGAAGCCGTGGCCGTGGTAATCCTTAAGGCCCTTCGCTCCAAATGTCCGGCCGCCCGCTACGTAGTGACTTTTCAGGCCAAAGCGATACTGTTCATTAAATGGCTGCTGCCCGACCGTGTGCTGGACGCGGCCCTGCGGTTTGCTTTAAGAGGCTGAGGGCTTCAGCCTTACAATTATGAAATACAGGAATTTCGGCAAACTTGACTGGAAACCTTCGGCGCTGGGCTTCGGCTGTATGCGCCTGCCCTGCGTTGACGGCGCGCCGTCCAGCCCTAATATAGACGAGGCCGGAGCCATAAAGATGATACGCTGCGGCATAGAGCGCGGGATAAATTATGTGGACACTGCCTATCCGTATCACAACGGCAACAGCGAACTTGTGCTGGGTAAAGCCCTGATGGACGGCTACAGGCGGAAAGTGAAGCTTGCCACAAAATCGCCTGTGTGGCTTATAAAAAAGCCGGAAGATTTTGACATGTTCTTAAATGAGCAGTTGAAGAAACTCCGGACGGACCATATCGATTTTTATCTGCTGCACGCCCTCAGCGAAGAGCGCTGGGAACTGGTGCTCAGATTTAAAATGCTGGAAAGGGCGCAAGCCGCTATCAAGGACGGCAGGATAGGGCATTTGGGTTTTTCTTTCCATGACAGCTGCGAGGCTTTCCCGAAGATAGTTGACGCCTATGACGGCTGGACTTTCTGCCAAATACAATATAACTACATGGACACGGATTACCAGGCCGGCGCAAAAGGTCTGAAATACGCGGCTTCAAAGGGGCTTGGCGTAATAGTGATGGAGCCGCTCAGGGGCGGCGCTTTGGCCAGTCCTCCGGCGGCGGTAAAAAAAGTATTTGAGGCATTTCCGAAAAAGCGTACCCCGGCCGATTGGGCGCTGCGCTGGGTTTGGAACCAGCCGGAAGTTTCTCTTCTGCTGAGCGGCATGGGCGCGATGGCGCAGCTTGAGGAAAATCTCCGCACAGCGGGAGCCGCGGAGGTGAATTCCCTGAAAGCTGAAGAGCTGGCTCTTATCGCGAACGCGAGAAAAAAACTGGAAGAAAGAACGGCTGTTCCGTGCACTCGATGCGGCTATTGCATGCCTTGCCCGAACGGCGTGAATATCCCGTTCAATTTTGAGCTGTATAACGCGGCTGAAATTTATGAGGATGTTAAAGCCGCCCGTTTCAGGTACATGCGTTTTATGGATGAATGCGAACGGGCCAAAACCTGTGTGGGCTGCCGGGCCTGCGTGGAAAAATGCCCGCAGAAAATACCTATAAGCGAATGGATGCCCAAAGTAGCCGGCACGCTGGAAGAAAAGCAGGAGCCTATCCGGCATAATTAGCACTCAGGCTAACCTATTGACAATTAAGAGCGCATGGTGTATAATATTTTTAGCAGTCGGACATATCGATTGCTAAAAATAATCGGGCGGTTTTTGAGGATTGCCATGAGAGTTTTAAAACCCGAAGCGGCTCAGGACCGCAGAGACAAGATCCTTAACTGGGTGGTGTATAACTATGTAAGCACCGGCCGCCCGGTAAGCTCCGAGCTTATAGCTTCCGAGGGGCGCTTTAATGTTTCCAGCGCCACTATAAGGAACATATTAAAGGAGCTTGAAGAAACCGGCTACCTGTTCCAGGCCCACACCTCCGGCGGCCGCATCCCTTCCGACAGGGGTTACCGCGCCTATGTGGACAATATCCTCCGCCTGCAGAAGCTCGCCGTCACGGAGAAAGGGCGCGTGGAAGACGATTATGAGCGCCGCGTTGAGCAGCTGGACGGCTTTTTAAAACATACCTCAAAAATGCTGGCGGACATGTCGAAGTGGGCCGGTTTTGTTATTTCAGCAGATATGGACCAGGACAGCTTAAAGCGCATTGACCTTATAAGCCTGGGCCCGAAAAGCGTGCTGTCAGTGCTGTTCGCTCATTCGGGGCTTATGAAGCACGCGGCTTTCCAGCTTGATAAACCGCTTGAAAAAAGCGCGGTAAAAACGCTCTCCATAAAATTAAACAGGCGACTGAAAGACCTGCCCGTGGCCGATATCCCCCGAGTTATCTGGAAAGAATTCCCGCGCAAATCGGGCGGCTCCGGCCAGGACGAATTGCTTGGAAAACTTGCCGATTATTTCAGTAATCTGGCGAAGAACGACGACCAGCTTTATTTTGAAGGCCTCAACCGCATTTATGAGAATATTGAAGCTGATAATTTCGAGGATATCCGCAGCGTGGCACGACTGATGGAGGAAAAAGATAGATTTTCCGGCATGCTCAGGGAGCGCCTGCGGGATTGCGCCCTTAAGAGCCGTTCCCTGACCGGCCCGGAGGAACATAAACACCAGGTGGATGTCACTATCGGCTCGGAGAATGCCGTGAAGGAGTTCAAGAATTTCAGCCTGGTATCATCTTCCTACTGCGTAAACAACAGGGCGATAGGGCTTGTGGGGATACTCGGCTACAAGCGTATGGAATACCCGCGCATGATCTCCATAGTGGACAATGTAAGTTCCATGGTGGAGGAGATGCTGGGTGAATGGGAAGGAATGGACTTTGAAGAATAAGAAGTATGGGAACATTATGGATAAAAGTAAAAAACATAAAGCGCAGGAAACGCAAAAAGAGCAGGAAAACGGACAGCCCGGCGTGGAAAACTGCGAGTGTGTTTGCGGCGACGGCTTGAATACGCTCAAGTCCGGGGCGCCCAAAAACGCCGCCGCCGTGGGTGACACCGTGCCGCCCGGGGGCGCAAAAGAGCCGCCTGATTATTATGCCCAGCTTGTGCAATTGAAGGCGGATTTTGAAAATTACCGCAAGCGGATGGAAAAAGAGCGCCCTTCGCTTATCAACTGGGGAAAGTCGGAGGCGATATTAAGGTTCCTGCCGCTCTATGATATGCTGCTGGCGGCCCATCAGCATGTGGGAAAATTGCAGGACGGCGCGGAGGTGAAACAGGTGGAGGATGTAGTAAAGGGCCTTGAAATGATATTCAAGGCGTTTTCAAAGGTTTTTGAAGACGAAGGCATCAGGCCCATGGAACCGGTCGGCAAGCCTTACGACCCGATGGCCACCGATATACTTGGCGTGGTGGACGGAGACGAATCCAACGACGGCCTGGTAACGGAGGAACTGCAGAAAGGGTTTTATTACGGCGACAAAGTGCTCAGGCCGGCAAGAGTAAAAATAGCCAGGAAGAAAGCGCCGCCCCCGGCGGAAGAAACGGGGGAAGTGAAAAATGAAAAATCAGAATTTGGGGAGTAAAAATTTAAGTAAAACAAGTATTTTTGGAGGAAACTAATATGTCAAAGATAATAGGAATAGACTTGGGAACTTCAAATACCGCGGCGGCGGTGATGGAAGGCGGAAAGACCACCATCATTCCGTCGGCCGAGGGCACCACTCTGGGCGGCAAGGCTTTTCCGTCCTATGTGGCTTTTACAAAAGACGGCCAGATGCTGGTCGGCGAACCTGCCCGCCGTCAGGCCGTGGCAAATCCGGAAGGCACAGTTTCAGCCTTTAAACGTAAAATGGGAACCGGCCACGAATACACGATAGGCGGAAAAAAGTTTACGCCCCAGCAGCTTTCGGCTTACCTTCTGCAGAAAGTCAAGAAGGACGCCGAGGCTTTCCTGGGTGAAAAGATCGAAAAGGCCGTTATCACCGTGCCCGCTTACTTTAACGATAACCAGCGTCAGGCCACCAAAGACGCCGGCACGATAGCGGGTCTTGAGGTCGTGCGCCTGGTAAACGAGCCCACGGCGGCCGCGCTCGCCTATGGCATAGACAAAGAGGGCAAGGACCAGAAGATAATGGTGTTTGACCTCGGCGGCGGCACGCTGGATGTCACTATTATGGAACTCGGAAAGGAAGGCACTTTTGACGTTATTTCCACTTCCGGCGATACCCAGCTTGGCGGCACCGACATGGATAACGCCATGGTGGAGTATATTACCGACGAGTTCCGCAAAGACACCGGGATTGACCTGAAAAAAGATTCGACCGCCATGCAGAGGATCCGGGAAGCTTCCGAGAAAGCCAAAATCGAGCTTTCAACCGTGATGGAAACCGAGATCAATCTGCCTTTCCTGTCGGCCGACGCCTCGGGCCCGAAGCACATGGCGCTGAAGTTCTCCCGCGCCAAGCTTGAATCTCTGGTCGAACCCATAGTAAAGCGCTGCCAGAAGTCCATAGACACCGCTTTCGCCGATGCCAAGCTTAAAAGCTCCGACATCCATCGCATCATATTCGTGGGCGGCCCCACCCGCATGCCTATCGTGCACCGCTTCGTCGAGGATTCCGTGGGCAAAAAGATCGAGCACGGCATAGACCCCATGGAATGCGTGGCTTCGGGCGCGGCCGTGCAGGCCGCAGTGCTCACCGGCGATGTCAAAGATGTTCTTCTGCTGGATGTCACTCCGCTCTCGCTCGGGATTGAAACGCTCGGCAGTGTGATGACCCGCCTGATAGACAAGAACACCACCATCCCGGTAAAAAAGACGCAGGTGTTCTCGACCGCGGCGGACAACCAGCCGGCCGTTACCATACATGTGCTGCAGGGTGAGCGCGCTATGGCCGGCGACAATGTGCCTTTGGGAAAGTTCGACCTGGACGGCATACCTCCGGCGCCGCGCGGCAGGCCGCAGATAGAGGTGACTTTTGATATAGACGCCAACGGCCTGCTCCAGGTTTCCGCCAAAGACCTGGGCACCGGCAAGGCCCAGCACATCACCATCTCGGCCCCGAACAAGCTGTCCAAAGCCGACATAGACAAGTTCGTGAAACAGGCCGAGCAGTTTTCGGAGCAGGATAAAAAATACAAAGAGAAAGTGGAGGCCAAAAACGAGGCCGACACCGTGCTCTACTCCACCGAGAAGGCCCTTAAGGAACACGGCGATAAAGTTTCCGCCGATGACCGCCTTGCCATAGAGCGCGCTGTGGGCGAGCTGAAGGAAGCGATTAAAGGCGACGACCCCGAAAAGATGCGCAAAGCCAAGGAAGAAACGCTTACGGTCTCGCAGAAACTGGGCGAGGCTATATACAAGGATTCCCAGGAGAAGGCCGGTCCGGGCGGAGCCGGAGCTCAGGCGGACCCTCAGGGCGCGCCGGGCGTGGAACCAGAAGGCGCTAAGGCCTCAGCCGGCGCGAAAAAAGAAGATGTAGTGGACGCCGAAGTGGTGGATGAGAAGAAGTAGCGTATAGCGGCCAGGGGATAGCGTATAGCGAGTTGTAGTACTAACCCCTATACGCTGGCCCCTGTACGCTGTCTTTATATTATGTCCTCAACCGATTATTATAGACTTCTTGGCGTGGCCAGAAACGCCGGCCCGGATGAGATAAAAACGGCCTACCGCAATCTGGCGCTTAAACACCACCCGGACCGCAACCCCGGCAATAAAGATTCCGAGGGCGTCTTTAAGGAAATAAACGAGGCCTACGGCGTATTATCCAACGTCGAGAAACGCAGAATTTACGACCAGTTCGGCGCGGAAGGTCTGAAGGCCGGCCGCGGCGGAGCCGGAGGGTTCGGAGGCTTCCAGAACGCGGACTTCGGGGACATTTTCGGCGACATTTTTGATAACTTTTTCGAGCAGGGCGGGCGCAGCCGCAGCCCCCGCCAAAGGCGCGGCGCGGATCTGAAGTACGGCACAGAGATCACGCTGGAAGAGGCCTTCAACGGGGTGAAAGTCCCGGTGAATTTTGACCGCACCGAGATCTGCGAGATCTGCGGCGGCACAGGGGCAAAGCCCAAAACCAGCCTTAAAAAATGCCCCACCTGCCGCGGCTCCGGCCGTGTGCAGTACGCGCAGGGCTTTTTTTCCTTCAGCCAGACCTGCCCCGATTGCGGCGGCCAGGGAGAGGTTGTAAGCTCTCCCTGCAGGGATTGCGGCGGTTCGGGGCGCAAAAGGAAAGCCGCTTCGCTGAATATAAAAATTCCGGCCGGCGTTGAGGAAGGCACCGTGCTCAGGGTTTCCGGCGCGGGCGACGCGGGGTCGCGCGACGGGGCCTCCGGCGACCTTTATATACAGGTCGCGATAAAGCATAATACGCATTTTGAACGGCAGGGCTCGGATCTGGTTTATGAGTGCCCTGTAAGCGTGGCGCAGGCCGCTCTTGGCGCGGAAGTTGAGGTGCCTGTGATAGAAGGCAGCCGGGTAAAATTAAGACTTCCGCAGGGCACGCAGCACGGCAAGGTTTTGCGCGTGCATGAAAAAGGGATGCCCGCGGCCGGCCTTAAAAAAAGGGGGGATCTGCTTGTAAGGGTAAAAGTCGAGATCCCGCACGATCTCACCCCGAAACAGCGCGAGCTCTTTGAAGCCCTTGCCGCCTCTTTCGGGGAAACGCCTCCGCCGCAGCACAAAGAAGAAGAAAAAAGTTTTTTTAAAAAGATACTTGGTTAGTGTAGAGTGGATAGTAGATAGTGTAGAGTATAAAGACAGAGAATATAAATTTAAAAATCTTAAATCTTAAATTTTTGCCTTGATCTCTACACTCTACACTATTTACTCTACACTAATTTGTCGATTTCAATAAAAAGACCATGCCCCAATACTTTATTCCCAGGGAAAATATCAGGGACGGACGATTTTTTGCAGGCGAAGAAGAGTCCCGCCACATAGTCAGAGCCGCCCGCGGGAAAAAAGGCGACCGGATAGAGATTTTTGACGGGCAGGGAGTCCGTTATTCGGCTTTAATAGAAGAAATAGAGGACGGTATCGTTTCAGGCTCCATTCAAGATGACATAGAAAGTTCTTATTATAAGCTCAAACTTACTCTTTGTTTTGCAGTGGTTTCCCGCGCTGCGATGGAGAGCCTGCTTGAGCACTGCACCGAGGCGGGGGTGGAAACTTTCCAGCCGGTAATGAGTTCCAGGTCGCAGTTCGACCTTTTCAGCGACTGGAAGCGCAGGTCCTTGCGTCTTAATAATATAATTCTTTCAGCTTCAAAGCAGTGCGGCCGCGGCCGTCTGCCCGGCCTTGAGAAGCCCCGGAAATTTGACGATCTGCTTTTGGAGGGTGTTCCTTCCGTTTTGGCTATGCCGGGAGGAAAAAGCGCGGCGGAAATCGCGCTCGCTCTCGCCGGGAAAACGGATATCCGGCTTTTTGTGGGGCCGGAGGGCGGCTTTACCAAAGGCGAGCTTGATTTTGCCGCCGGAAAAGGCGTGCTGCCGCTTGATCTCGGAAAGTATACCCTGAGGGCCGAAACCGCCTGTCTGGCCGGCACCTGCGCCCTCCTGAACACCCTCGGATAAACACTCCCAAGTTTCACGTGCCCCGGAGAAGCTGAAACGCCGGGTTGAGTGGCTTTGGATTTGAGAACCGCGAGAATTATAGTCGGGGCTTGCCCCGCACTTTGGCCTCCGTTGGAAAAAGTGCGGGGGCCTGTCGAGGGTGCGGGCCCGTCGGGCGCGGCGTCGCGCACACAGTGCGCGCGCCTCACCACTCGGCCTCGGCGCTGCGCAAGCCTCGGCCTCCGTGAAGGCCCGCCGAACCCGCACCCTCGCCACCCCTTGGCTTATCACCTTTCTTGGGCCTATCCCCCGGCGCTTCCTTAAAAATATAAATAGCCCCGCCCTTTTTACGACACATCACAATATCCCGCCCGTCAGTCGAAGCCAGCCTTAAACGGCAAAAAGGTAGACGCTACCTTTTCATAAATATCCCCGCCCTTTTTCACGATACATCACAATATCCCACCCGTCGGTCGAAGCCAGCCTTAAACGGCAAAAAGGTAGACGCTACCTTTGAATTCCCTCTAATTTTCCCAAAAAACTTCAAAAATAGCTTTTTTCAACGCGACAACCAGTTGTCGCGTTGGTCTGCTATGCTATTTAATAAATACGGAGGAATTATGTTTAAGTTAGAGAAAGGAACTCCTTCCATCTCAAAGGAAAAGCTTGTACAAGAGGGGTTATTCCAAATTAGTTATAATATAGATATGTCCACCATGGCTAAGGCAAAATCCTCTACCATAATAAATCCTCTTGTATTACCAATCCACTTTCACTCACCGCCTAGAGGGAAAAACCCTTTCTTGACAAAACTTGAGGGGGAAAAGAACCCTGATAAATCTGTCCAATTATATTATAAAAAACAACAAGGGAAGCTCTTTCTCGGCGACTCTCTTGTCTGGCTAAAGAGTTTACAAGCTGAATCAGTTGATCTCGTCTTCGCTGACCCGCCATACAATATTAAAAAAGCTGATTGGGATAGATTCGAAAGCTCCGACCATTATGTCTCATGGTCAAAAGAGTGGATTAAAGAATCAGCGAGGATATTAAAACCAAACGGCACATTATACATATGTGGGTTTACGGAAATTCTGGCAGATATTAAGGTTGCAGCAATGCCTTTCTTTGAAAGTTGCAGGTGGATTATATGGCATTACAAAAACAAAGCGAATCTTGGAAATGATTGGGGCCGCTCCCACGAAAGCATTGTCCATTTCAGAAAAGGAAAAAACTTTATCTTTAATATTGATGCCGTAAGAATTCCTTATGGTGCCCACACGCTAAAATATCCCAGTCATCCTCAAGCTGAAACAAGCCAGTACGGTAAAAGTGCAAACAATAAACCCCGCGAGAATTGGATCCCGAATCCAAAAGGCGCTAAGCCTAAAGATGTAATGGATATTCCTACAACATGTAATGGAATGGGAGAAAAGACACCACATCCGACACAAAAGCCAGAAGAACTTCTCCGAAAGATTGTATTAGCCTCCTCAAATCCGGGAGACCTTATAGTGGATCCTTTTTCTGGTTCAGGAACGACATTAGTTGCTGCGGAACAACTTGGCAGGCGATGGTATGGATGTGATTACAGCAAAGAGTATAATGAATTTGCTGTTAATCGTCTTAATTCTATAAGTAGACGTTCAGTTCAAGAATGGATAAAATTCGATGCTGATATAGCCAAAAGAAGAGAGAGCATCCGATGACCTTAAATAAATTGGTTAAAATTGCCTCCAATAAAGAAAATTTCAAAGATTTAAAAAACTATGTTGAATTCTGCGAAGCCTTTATGGACTTCGTAGGAACACCAAGCAATATTCAAGCCGAAATCGTTTCACGAAATGAAACACATTATCGATTCCTCCAATTTAAGAATGAGACATTCAGCGTAACAAGACCTTTGAATTACGATCTGCTATATACGGGCAAGACAGCAAAGCAGCAGCTGATTCAGTTTCTTAAGGTCCTCGACGGGGTGAAGGGGATGGACACACCCATGAACCGAGAAGTTGTTAACCGCGCCGTCTACACAATTCAGCAGTCAATAGGGGCCTCTTTAGATGCTTTGCCGGCAGGGCTTTCCAATAAAGCCCGTAAAATTAATGGCGATTTATTTGAACGGCTTATCCGGCTGATTTTAGTCCGGGTTGGTATTGATTGCACGTCAGGGGTCGTTAGTGTCCCTGTTAAAATGAAAGACGGCGACGCAGATTTTATAATGAGCTACCAGCACGACCTGATTATTAAGTCTGGGGCGCTTGTAAAAATTATTGGGTCGGTAAAAACAAGCAGCAAAGACAGATTGGACAAGATCTTCGTAGATAAGTTCCTATTAGCCCGGCTTACAGGTAAAAATGTTCCACACATCGCTATATTTCTTAACGATGTCCAGAGAAAAGGGAAGACGCCAAAAGAATACGGCGTAAACGCCACCTTCCTGCCGGGGCACTTCAAGGGATATACGATTAAGCTGAACCCCCTGGATGGCGTTTATTATTTTGATATCCGTCCTAATATGCTCACGGAAAAAATCCTCAAAGATCATATTCGTACATTTGATCATTTTTTATTCAAAGACCTTTGGACTCTCCTTAACAAAACCGCTATCGTGGCTCAGATTAAACCAGTGGGTAAATAAAGGTGTTGTTTTAGATTCTGAGCCTGTCTATACAAAAAGGTAGACGCTACCTTTTGAGTTCCCTTTTGAGTTCCGCAGGTTAAGGTAAGAGCAAGTCGTCGCCGGCGGCGATGACGGAAAAAACAACTCCTAACAGACAGACAATAAGCCCGGCGGGATAGATCTGGATCCTAATGGTCGTCGGCAGGTATGGCCCGCCGCCGGTTAAGAACAGCAGTACCGCAAAAATCGCGGCCCCGGTCCCGCAAACCATTAGAACCGTCCGCCAGCCACGCCAGGTGCGTATCATTGCGTGGGATATGCGCGTCCTGCGCAATTCAAGCATTAACCAGCACTTCCACGCCGGATAGCCAAGATAGAGCACCCCGCCCCAGATATTGCCCCTGTAAAATTCGTACGCTGTTGCGATGAGCGAAGCCAATAACAGAACCAGACTGGCCCGGTGCCACAACCAGTCCGTATAACCTCCGCCGTTCCCTTCATTGAGCGTGCCTTCTATATCACTTACGGAGCTTTCACTGGTGGAAAACATGAAGAGAGCAACAAGGACAGCCACCGCCAATATCCTGCCCATACCGATAAAAAAGCCTTCGGTAGAAGCAATTTTTTCAATAAAAGTAAAAATCACCAATATCGCGTAATATGAAACTATTCCCAGACGGGTATACGCGGCCATCCCTTTATGTTCTCGATGCAATTCATCCCTGAACAACTGCCATAATGAAGGTCTTTCGTTATTTTTCATAATCATACTCCGCGTAAAAGACCATAATACAAAAAAATCACCCGTCACCTCCTAATGGGTGGGTAAATCAGAAGTGTCAAAATAAGGGCGGGGGACATTATAATAAAAAAATTTTCACAATTAAGAGATAAGAAAGAGCCGGCGGGTTTTTCGCGCGCTCCTTGTAGGATTTTAAGGCCGGGGTCTGGAGCGTATCCCTACCATGAGGGACGGCGAGGACCGTTCAAGCCGGACCGCTGTGCGGGCCGGCGCGTTCCGGAGCCGGCGGAGGACCCCGGACTTACCACCCAAAAACCCGGTCTTGGCCGTCTGATGGACACCGTCCTTGATACGGCACCTACACAAGTATTGGAGCGCGCGGAGAACCCATCGGCTCTCCTTACTTCGAGCGCACGGGAATTTGTAGAATGTGGGGGTGAAAGTTTACTTTAAAACCATTGGGTGCCGCGTTAATCAGGTGGAAACTCAGAGCCTGCTTGAAAAGTTCGCCGCCCTGGGGCACAGCGCCACCTCGGACCTGGTTTCGGCGGACCTGGTACTGATCAATTCCTGCAGCGTCACCGAATACGCCGATCGCGACGCCGTAAAATTCCTTAAAAAGATAGCCGGCTCAAACCCCAAAGCGCGCATAGCCGTCACCGGCTGCCTGGCCACCCTTGACCCCAAAAAAATACTTTCCATCGCGCCCGCCGCGCTTATTTTCAACAACACCGACAAAGAAAAGATCCCATTCGAACTTTGCGGCGCGCCTTTCAAGCCCGATGCTTTCGCCGTAAGCCGTTTTGAAGGTCGCACGCGGGCTTTTGTGAAATTGCAGGATGGCTGCAATCTGGTATGCAGTTACTGCCTGGTTCCCAAAGCGCGCAGTTCTATAAGTTCAAAGCCCGCTTTGGCGGCTGAAAATGAAATTAAAAATCTGATCATGGCGGGATTTAAAGAAATAGTGCTTTGCGGCACGCGGCTTGGCATGTATAACTGCCCTGAAACCGGCCTTGATCTGGGCGGTTTAATGGAGCGCCTGCTGGCACTTCCAGGCGAGTTCCGTTTAAGGTTCTCTTCGCTCGAGCCGATGGAGATTTCCGAGGGTCTGATGACGATCCTCGCGCGCGGCGGGAAAAAATTCTGCCCGTATTTTCACCTGCCCCTGCAGTCCGGTTCGGACAAGGTTTTAAAAGAGATGCGCCGCCCCTATGACACGGCCTCTTACCTGTGTAAAGTCGGCTTTATAAGGGCGGTTTTTCCGTGCGCGGGTCTTTACACCGACGTTATAACCGGCTACCCCAGCGAAACCCTGCAAGATTTTGACGACACACTGGCGTTTATAAAGCGCTGTGAGTTTTCCGGGCTGCATATTTTCAGCTATTCAAGCAGGCCCGGCACCGCGGCCGCGTCCCTTAAACCGCTTAGCCCCCAAATCGTAAAAGCCCGCTCAGCCGCGCTGCATGAACTGGATGCGGAACTAAGGGCCGTTTTCGCGGCCTCCATGATAGGCGGAGAGCTTGAAGTTCTTATACTCAAAAATCAGGCGGACCCCGCCCTTTTGGCCCGGGAAGCGGAGCTTAACCCTCCCGCCGATATATTCCACACCGGCAGCTTTCCCCAAAAGGGCGGGGCAAGCCGCTCGCTTGGGCTGGCTGATAATTTTTTAAATATCTCCGTGGAGGGCCGCCTTGAACCTGGCGGGCTTTACAATGTAAAAATTACAGGCGCCGAAAGCGGCTGTTGCCTCGGGGAAGTTGTGGGAGCGGGAAGCCGTAACCAATAACCGGTAAGCGGTTGTAAAGGTGGTCTTTCACACTGGTTACGGATTACCGGCTACCGATTACTGTCTTTGTCCTACCCAAGAACTTTCAAAAAACTTGCTATAATTAATTACAAAGCCAAATAAACGGGCTTTGCGTATTATTTATCATTAATATTCTAAAAGGCTCCGCCTTTTGTTGAATCGGCGGAGCGCTGCGGCGGGGGAACTGATATGGCAGAGAAAAACGGCAAGAAAAAAGAGTCCATACACGACATTCTCTCTGATTTAAACGGGCTGCTTAACCGCATGCCTTCACTTCTTGACGGCATAAAGCTGCCGGAGCTTAAACCGGTGGTGTTTGAAAGCCCCGCCAATGAGCAAAAGGCGGCAACGCCGCCGGAGCCGCCGGATTCCTCCCCGCGGGAACAAAAAACCCGGCTCGAAGCCGAAACAGAGAGCGAATTGCAAACACCGGCCGCGCAAGAACCCGTTTCCCTTAAGGCGCCCGATTCCCCTGCCGGGGCGGAACCTGAAAAAATCGTGATCCAAAGCCTTGGCGAGTCTTTGTTTGCCGGGGATGAAACAGGGCCGAAAAAGAATGAACCCTTGCCTGAAAAACAGGAAGCTGGGGTTTTGGAGAGCGGTTTTAAAAATGCGGGTTTGGAAACTAAGCCAATCGGGCTTTCCGTGCCCGCAGAATTTACCCTGGAAGAAATAGCGGCCAAGGCTGAAACCCGTAAGGAAACTCCTGAAAAACCTTTGATTGCCTCGGGCCGGGATGGCGCTTCTGATCTGGCGCCTGAACCTGTTGAAAATGAACCTTTGGGTCCAGCGCCTATAGAGGCGGCTCCGCTTTTTGGTAATACAGGCGGGCGGGATATTGAAGATGGACTTTCCGCTCCGGAAGAGGGACCGGTAAATCCGCCCGATGCTTCAGTCGCTGACAACGCCATAGGCCAGCGACAGGCCAGTGTCACAGCCGCCGGGGAGGGGGTGCAGGGCAGTTTCACTCCAACATCTGCCGCAGATGCGGGGGATACAGTTTCCGCCGAGCTGCCCTCGCAGGATACTGAAACCAGCCCACCTGAGTTGGCCTCCGAAGCGCCTGAAGCCGGAAAAGCGGGCGGGGGCGCCGGTTCTTATGAGGCAACCGCAGATCCCGGTATCCCTGACGCAGATGGCATGTTTAATATTTTGCAGGGGAAAGAGTCTGACCCGAATGTGCCAGGCCCCGCCCTTTTGGCACAGGAAGAGGGGAGTAACCTTCCCAACGATATGTTGAAAACCGACAGTTTACCCCAAAAGAGCGGGGTCAGCCAGCCGGATACGGAATCTTCTCCGATAGGATCTAATCCATCCGGCGCTGAAACTCCGGAGCAGAAGCTTGACAAACCCGCATTAACCGATGAAGGCCAAACCGGGCCGCAAAATGCCGATACCCTGGCTGACGCCTTCGGGCAAACTGCCAGGCCTGCGGCGGAACCTGCAACAGTTACCGGCGAAGAGGCCGCATCCACGACTTTAAGTGAAAAAAAGCCGGAGCTTAATCCGACCGAAGCCGAAATACAGGGGCTTGTGTTGTCCGACTCTGACGGCCTTGGGCTGGAACCGGCTCCGGCTCCGGCCATTTCTCCCGCTGAGCCGGTTGCCGGGGCCCCACTGCCGCCCGAGGACGGCGGCCTGGTGATAGAAGAACCCGGCGCCGCTCCTGCCGGTAAAAATCCTTTTGGAGACGATAAGACACCTGCGGCTGCGCCAACAGCTGCCGGCGCGGAACAGACTCCGTCCGGCTACGGCGGCCTTGAGCTGGAACCGGCTCCGGCCGTTTCTCCCGCTAAGCCGGTTGCCGGGGCCCCACTGCCGCCCGAGGACGGCGGCCTGGTGATAGAAGAACCCGGCGCCGCTCCTGCCGGTAAAAATCCTTTCGAAGACGACAAGACGCTTGTAATTGCTTCATCCTCGTCCTCCGGAGAGTATGAACATGCGGTCAGTGACGAACCCGGCCAGTCCGACTTTTCGAAGCGCTCACAAAGCCGCAGCTTGGATACGCTCTCTAAAAAACAGCCGCCCGCGGCTGTTCCGCAAGAGCGGATAATAACCGTGGCGTTTCTCTATTCGGAGGGGAATGAGTCATTGATGACCTCAATACTTTCAGAGCTTGACGCTATTTGCCTGAAATCCGAGACCAAGCCGATGTTTGTGCGCCGCGCCTTTGTTAAAGTTTATGAACAGGATGCAAATCCTAATTTTATACTGAAAAACGTTTCAGCCTCCAAAGCCGCCGGACTTATTTGCACGGGTGATATCCCCTCGGAAAAGTTCGATGACCTGGAAAATGTTTTTTCCCCGTCAGGCCTCTTTTTACGGCATCTGACCGCCGAAAATTTCAACCACTCTTCCGCGCTGGACCTGATACTCGAACTTATGCTGCGTTAAGTTTTTCTATATGATCAAAAAATGGGAAGTTTCCCCCGCGCCAAGCGAAAAAAATTCCGCGCGGCATAAGCTTTTGATAAAAGGGGAGATGAAAGACATCTTTCTGATCGTCAAGAAGCTGGGGGGCCTTTGTTCCCGGCCGGAGAAAGCCTCCGGCGAGTTTAATTTTACCATCTATCTGTCTAAACTTGAAATGGAGACCATGACCAAGCTCAAAGAAGTAATGGGGGAGCTTAGCGCCGGCGCCGCGGCGCAGTCAAAGGCCCCGGACAGCGGCGCGGGTTCCGGACACGCCGACGCGCCGGAAGCGGCTCCTGAGCTGTTTGAACTGCCGAAGAAAAAAATAAAAATTGAGCCGGAGCCCAGACCTGCTGTGGCTAAACCGCCCGTCGCAGCTGCGCGCAGCACCCAGGCCCCCGCTCCGCGCCAGGAGCCGGCCGCCGCGCCCCCTCCCCGGAAAGCGTCTCCCGCGCCTGAGCCGCGGAAACCGGAAATAACCCCGCCACCCGCTGCGGAGCCGAAAGGGCCCTCCAAATTCGGGCGGGCGGATAGCGGGCTAGCCATGCCGCCCGCGGCCGGACCGGCCAGTGCCGCGCCGTCCATGAATTTCATGCCTTCAGAAACGGCCAGGGCTAAAAAAGAGGAATCGGATCGCGCTAAGGCCCCGAAGGAGGATATTAAACCCGCCTCCGCCCCTGAACCGGCTCCGGCTCCGGCCTCAAAGTTAAAGGCGCGCTGGTCCATGGAACTGCCGCTTATTCCCACTTACAGTTTTCAGACGCTGGTGGCGGGATCGCATAACCGTTTCGCGCACGCCGCCGCCATGGCCGTGGTGGAAAATCCGGGGGTTATTTATAATCCGCTGCTGGTTTTCGGCGTGCCGGGCACCGGAAAAACTCATTTTGTGCACTCCGTTTCCTACGGGCTTTCCTCCTCAATAGGCCAGAATAATATCTTTGTCACCGACGGGATAAAATTGTCAAAGGGCGTGGAAATGGCCATTAATGAGGGCACAATAGCCAGGCTTGAGGAAATGTTTTCAAAGATCAAGGCGCTTATTATAGACGACATTCATCTGCTGATGATTTCCCCGTCCAATAAAAGATATATTTCAAAATGGCTCAATGATTTCGTGGCCCAGAACAAGCAGATAATGCTTACCTCTGTCTTTCCGCCCAAGTCCCTTTCGGGCCTGGAGGATGCCGTGGGGTTTCAATTTACGCAGGGGTGGATGGTTGACCTTAAGCTTCCCGCCGCCTCCTCCTACAAGCTTATCCTGAGCCAGCTTTTGCAGAGCATGGACGTCAAACTTTCCGAGGATGAGCTTAATAATATTTTCGTGCAAAAAAGCATGCCTTTCGGGGAAGTCGTTAAAGTCCTTGAGAGCATGAAAAAACTTGAAAAAATGACGGTTAACGCCAGCAACAGTTCTTCCCACTCCCAATTGGTCGAGATGCTGCTTGGGACGGGGGAAACCGATATGGGCAGCACCTTGACCGACGATGAATACTCTAAAGCCAAAAATTGGTCGCAGCCGGGGTCCAGCGCCT